>JAIHVJ010000016.1 GCA_022720335.1 Collinsella sp. | reverse complement strand
CACCTGCGCCCGCGCCGCAGATGCCGCCGGTCTGGCCATCGTCCACGGCGTAATCTACGCCCGCGATCACGTAAACGGCGCCGCTTCCGCCAACGGCAAGCACTAAAACCTACCATTTAGGGACAGGTTTATTTTGGCAGGTTTTATCTGCGGAAACGCCGCAGTCGGCACATCGCAATAAACACGCTGCCACCATACATGCAAAACGCCCCAAGGGGGCCGGCCTCATCACAACCCGAGGCCGGCACCCTTTGCCGTTTTGCCTGATAAAACCTGCCAAAATAAACCTGTCCCTAAATGGCCGGTCACTTTTCCCACCTGCCGAAGAAACACGTAAACGGCATGTCCATGAGGGTATAATTTGCACCGTATGTCTGCACAGCGCCTGTGCGCGTACGGTTTTATTCGGGCTACCGCCCATTTCCGTGGAGGCACGGTTCGGCAGCCCTAACAAGAGAGGGGTTCTATGTATAAGATCCTGGAGAAGACGCAGTTCTCGGAGAAGGTGTTCAAGTTCCGCATCGAGGCGCCCGCAATCGCCAAGCATGCGCACGCTGGACAGTTCCTCATGGTTCGCGCCAACGAGACGGGCGAGCGCGTCCCGTTTACCCTGGCCGGCTGGAATGGTGACGAGGGCTGGGTCGAGTTCATCTTCATGGTGATCGGCAAGACCACCGAGATGCTGTCCACCTACGAGGCCGGCGAGTCGCTGCGCGACGTCGTGGGCCCGCTGGGCGTTCCCACCGAGATGGCCGAGGGCCCCTGCGCCGTCATTGGCGGCGGCGTCGGTCTGGCAATTGCCTTCCCAGTCGCCAAGCACCTGGTCGAGACCGGCCACGAGGTGCACGCCATCATGGGCGCCCGCACCAAGGACCTCCTGCTCATGGAAGATCAGTTCCGCGAGCTCCTCGACGAGGACCACATCCACATCACCACTGACGACGGCTCCTACGGCGAGCAGGGCGTTGTCACCGCTCCGCTGGAGCGCCTGCTGCAGGACAAGGCCGTGAGCCAGGTCTTCTGCGTCGGCCCCGTTCCGATGATGAAGTTCTCGACCCTCACCGCCCAGAAGTACGACACCCCCATCACCGCGTCGCTCAACCCCATCATGGTTGACGGCACCGGCATGTGCGGCTGCTGCCGCGTCGAGGTGGGCGGCGTGACCAAGTTCGCTTGCGTCGACGGCCCCGACTTCGATGCCACCCTGGTCGACTGGGATGACCTTCGTGCCCGCCAGGCCGCTTACCGTTCCGAAGAGGGCGAGTCCCTCAAGGCCTATGAGGAAAAGAGCTGCGCATGCCACTAGTTAACGGTCGTTTCGTTGCCGATATGAAGTCGCCCCGCACCCCCGATAACGAGGAGCCGGCTGCCGAGCGCGCCTGCGACTTCCGCCCCGTCGACAAGGGCTTCACCGAGGAGATGGCGCTGGCCGAGGCCGAGCGCTGCCTCAACTGCAAGAAGCCGTTCTGTGTTGAGGGCTGCCCCGTCAACATCAACATCCCCCGCTTTATCGAGCAGATCCGCGAGAAGGACTTCGGCGGCGCTCTCGATACCATCCGCGAGGACTCCATGCTTCCCGCCATCTGCGGCCGCGTCTGCCCGCAGGAGAACCAGTGCGAGGGCAAGTGCATCCGCGGCAAGAAGTCCGAGCCCGTGGCCATCGGCCAGCTCGAGCGCTTCCTGGGTGACCGCCCCGAGCTCGCCTCCACGCCCAAGATGGCTCCCAAGAACGGCAAGAAGGTCGCCGTCGTCGGCTCCGGCCCGTCCGGCATCACCTGCGCTGGCGAGCTCGCCCGTAACGGCTTTGACGTCACCGTCTTCGAGGCCTTCTTCACCGGCGGCGGCGTGCTGGTCTACGGCATCCCCGAGTTCCGTCTGCCCAAGGCGGTCGTCAAGCGCGAGATCGACGGCCTGGAGGACATGGGCGTCAAGTTTGAGTACAACTCCGTCGTAGGCAACATGGCCACGGCCGAGGAGCTGTTCGAGCAGGGCTTCGACGCCATCTACGTGGCGACCGGCGCTGGCCTGCCCAAGTTCCTCAATGTCCCCGGCGAGAACCTGCCCAACGTCTTCTTCGCGAACGAGTACCTCACCCGCGTGAACCTGATGAAGGCCAACAAGTTCCCCGAGTACGACACCCCCACCAAGCACGGCAAGAGTGTCATCGTCTTTGGTGGCGGCAACGTAGCTATGGACGCCGTCCGTACCGCCAAGCGTCTGGGCGCCGAGCACGCCATCATCGCCTACCGTCGTACCGAGGACGAGATGCCTTGCCGTCGCGCCGAGCTGCACCATGCTAAGGCCGAGGGCGTCGAGGTTCTGCCGCTCGTTTCCCCGCTCGAGTTTGTCGCTGGCGAGGACGGCTCCGTGTGCGCCGTCAAGGTCCAGAAGATGGAGCTCGGCGAGCCCGACGAGTCCGGCCGTCGTCGCCCGGTGCCCATCGAAGGCGCCATCGAGGAGATCCCCTGCGATGTCGCGATCTCGGCTATCGGCACCAACGCCAACCCCTTCGCTGCCAAGATCGGCGGCAAGATGGAGCTCAACAAGTGGGGCTACATCGTCGCCGACGAGGAGACCGGCCAGACCACCGATCCCCGCATCTGGGCCGGCGGCGACATCGTCACCGGTGCCGCTACGGTCATTCTGGCGATGGGCGCCGGCAAGAAGGCCGCTGCCTCCATCACCAAGAGCCTGCTGGGCGAGTAATCACCTGCAGCACTAGTCATCAAACGGCAAAGTCCCCGTCGAGCACACGCCCGGCGGGGACTTTTTCTATGCCGGCCGCCCAAACCACCACAAAGGGGACAGGCACCTTTGTGGTGGTTTGGGACTTGCCCGGTCGTTTTGTCTCAATCTGTAACACCTGGAGCCCGTTGAGCCTTGTAGTTGTTACAGATCGAGACGTTAGGTTGACGCCCGGATAGTTCATCTCAATCTGTAACAGTTAGAGCCATTTTCGCTGGCTTGGTGTTACAGATCGAGATTTTGCAAAAGCCGAGGATAGGCACTGCCGCCAAAGCCTTCCCCTCGACCTAAAACAAAAACCACCACAAAGGTACCTGTCCCTTTGTGGCGGCTCTGGTTGGTTAGCTTTCGAGCTGGGCGACTTTGTAGCGGTAGGCAGCGGCGATGACGTTTTTGCAACCCTCGCGGCCCAGCTTGGCGCGGTTGACGACGATGTCCTTGCCGCTCGTCATCTTCCACTTTCCGGCGCTGTAGCGCTTATAGAACGCCTCGCGCGCCTTCTGCTGCTGTTTGACCAGCTTGGCGCCCTTCTTTTTGTTGAGGCCGCGCTTCTTGCGCACAATCTCGACGCGATCCTCAAAGGGAGCGGTCACCAACACGGCAATGTGGTTGGGGTTATTGCGAAGCAGATAATCGGACAGGCGGCCTTCGATAATGCAGCTCTCGGTCTCGCCCAGGTCCAAAATCACCTGGCTCATCTTTTGGAACAACTTGTCCGAGTACGAGCGCGCGTCGTAGCGGTCGGGCAGAAACGCCATGTTCTCCACAGCCAGACGCTCGTCATAGGCGGCCATCTTATCGAGCGACTCGCCCGCACGCAGCGACGCACGCACCAGCAGCTCGTTGTCATACAGCGGAATCCCCAGTTCGTTGGCAAGGATACGGCCAATCTCGTGGCCCTCGGCACCAAAGTCACGCGCGATGGTAATGACCACGGGGCTCTTCTTGTTCTCCAGATCGCTCATCGCGATTCCTTTCTAACAAATGAGAAAAAAGGCTGTCTATCGCCTTTTCCCACGATACCGTACCTGGGTTTTCCTGGTGCCCAAGATTGGCCTGAAAGAGGAGCGACGCGTACTTTGGTACGCGAGCGACGGTTTGAAGGCCAAGGTTGGGTGCCAGGGAAAGCCAGGCTATGCGGCTACGATACGGCGTTGATAAGCCCTCACCAGCAGCGAGATACCAAAGTTAAGCACAAAGTACATCGCAAACACCAAGCCGTAGAGCATAAGAACCTGCGACAGGTCGATCGCGTGGGCCATCACGACGTTAGCCGTGTACATGAGTTCGGCCACGTTAATGCCCGAAAGATACGAGCTGTCCTTGATGACGGTCGTGCACTGGCTAAACAGCGCCGGAATGATCGTCTTAAACGTCTGCGGCAGAATGATGTAGCGCATGGCGGCAAAGAAGCCAAAGCCCTGGCTCTGCGCCGCCTCAAACTGGCCGCGCGGAATCGAGTTGAGGCCGCCGCGCACGATCTCGGCCATAACAGCGCTGGTAAACAGCGTAAAGGCGATGGTCGAAATCACAATGTCCAAACCCTGCACCGTAAAGTAGATAAACAGGATCCACAGCAGGTTTGGCGTGCAGCGGAACAGCTCAATATAGGCGCTCACCAAAATACGAAACGGGCGGGGCGCATAGCTCTTAACGAGCGCCAGCACCGTGCCAAAGATGAGCGAGAAAAAGATCGACAGCGCCGAGATCTCGATCGTCTTAACAAAGCCGCCCCAAATGTAGAGCAGGTTGGTCGCGTTGAAGATTTCCATGCGCTAGGCCTCCTCTACGTTGTCGAGCCCCAGCTCGGCCAGGCTCACACCGCGCGGACGCTCCTTGGAGCGGCGCTCGAGCCACTGCACCAGCATGGCGAGCGGAAAGCAGATGATAAAGTACATAAGGCAGCAGACGATGTACCCCTGCAGGTAACCGTACAGACTCACAAAGTTGTCGGAACGGTACATAAGGTCGCCGCCGGCCACAAGCGCCAGCACCGACGTGTTCTTGACCAGGTTGAGTGCCTGGTTACACAGCGGCGGCAGAATGATTTTGAATGTCTGGGGCAGCACGATGTACCAGTACGCCTGTGCACGGGTGAAGCCCTGGCTCTGGGCCGCCTCCATCTGACCGCGCGGAACCGCCTCGATACCAGTGCGGATGACCTCCGAAATGTAGGCAGCGTGATACAGGCCCACGCCCAAGAAGCCCAGCACGAACGGCGCGATGCGCACCGGCTGGTCGGCACCGGTTATGGCCTGCAAAAACTGCGGACCGGCCATGTACATAAAGAGCACCTGCACGGGCAACGGGGTGTTCTGGTAAAACTCCACGTACACGCGGCTTATGGCGCGCAGCACGCGCGAGCGAGTGGTAGAGAACACGCCCAGCAGCGTGCCCAGCACCAGCGACAGCAGCAGACCGGCAACGACCACTTGCAGCGTCACGCCAAAGCCCTCCCAGAAGGGCCCCATGTTTTGAAATGTCGTCGACCAACGGTCGGCGTCAAATAATCCTTCGAGCATTTGATTCCTTCCTTGGACGATGCGCCTATACAAGACCCCAGGTCTTGACCTCTTGGTCGAGCCAGCCGTCGGCCAGACGATCGCAAATCACCTGATCGACCACGGCCGAAAGGTCGCAGCCCTTCTTGGTCGCCACGCCGTAGCCCTGCTCGCCAAACTTGACCTCGGGCTGCAACAGCTCAACGGTCTCGTTCATGTAACCGGCCAGCGTGGAGCGGTCCATGGCAAAGACGTCGATATTGCCGGCGTCGAGCGAACTCTTGATGATGGGATAGCCGCTAAAGGCCCTAAACTCGGGCTTGCAGTTAAAACCGTTGTCCTTGATCATCTGCTCGATTAGGCCCTGCGTGGTGGCACCCTGGCTCACACCAATGACCTTGCCATCCAGATCCTCAATCGAGGTAAAGCCCGAACGCTTCTTGACCATGAGTCCCACGTAGTCGGTGCGATACGGCGTCGAGAAATCCCAGCTCTTCTTGCGCTCGTCGGTGATGGTGTAGGTCGCCGCGACCACGTCAAGTTGGCCGTTATCGATCAGCGGGCCGCGCGTCTTGGGCGTTACGTCGGTAAACTCGACGAGCTCCTGGGCACGGGCATCCTTGTAGCTCACGCCAAAGACGGCAGCGGCGATCTGGTAGCACAAATCGACTTCCATGCCCTCAAAGCGACCCTTGGCGGTGTCGTAATAGCCATAGCCGGGAACGTCCTTCTTAACGCCGGCATTCAGATGGCCACGCGACTTGATGGCCGCAAGCTTGGACCCCTTGTCGGAGCCCTCGCCGCTGGTAGAGCTGCCACAACCGGTAAGCGCGGCCCCCGCCAGCGCAAGCATGCCGGCGCTAGCCAGCTGCAAAAAGTGACGGCGCGATACGGCCGCCCTCGTCATATCCGTCATGTCCATCACCGCGCCTAGTGCAGAATCTTGGACAGGAACTCGCGGCAGCGCGGGTTTTCGGGATTATCGAAGAAGTGCTCGGGCGTGCCCTCCTCCAGGATGCGGCCGTCCTCCATGAAGATGACGCGATCGGCCACCTGGCGCGCGAAGCCCATCTCGTGCGTCACGCAGATCATGGTGATGTCCTCCTGCGCGAGCTCAATCATAACGTCTAGAACCTCCTGGACCATCTCGGGGTCGAGCGCCGAAGTCGGCTCGTCAAACAGGATGATGGGCTGCTTGGTGCACAGGGCACGAGCGATGGCGATGCGCTGCTGCTGACCGCCCGAGAGATTCTGCGGATACTCACCGGCCTTATGCGCCATGCCGACGCGCTTGAGCGCGGCGATGGCAATCTCGGTCGCCTCCTCCTTGCTTTTCTTTTGCAGCTTGATGGGCGCGAGCGTCAGGTTGCCCAACACCGTCATGTTGGGATACAGGTTGAACTGCTGAAACACCATGGAACTATACTTGCGAGCCATCTCCAGGTGATTCTTTTTGGTGAGCGGTGTACCGTCAATGATGACCTCGCCCGACGTGGGCTCCTCAAGATAATCGACGCAACGGATGAGCGTCGACTTGCCAGAGCCGGAAGGCCCGATCATTACGAGTTTCTCGCCGCGCTTGACGGTAAGGTTGATATCTTTGAGCACATGCAGGTCGCCAAAGTACTTGTTGAGATGCTTGATCTCGATCATGTCTGCCATGAATGTCCCTTCCCTGCGTTTACATGAGTTGAACTATTGTACGGAAAGAACCACGTTTCCGCAGCCCACACTACATTCCCGTAAAGAACCCGCAACCTTTAACCCACTCATTGGGGACAGGCTTAAATGAGTGTCCACTAATTGGGCACTCATTTAAGCCTGTCCCCAATGAGCGCTTCCAACCGCCCTTGTTGAGCATAATTCAGCGAAAACCCGTACACGCGAGCAAGGTGACGTGAAATGAAAGGGCGCAGACCTTATGGTCGCGCCCTTGAAATTGAACGTCAGATTGCTCGCGTGTACGGGTTTGCAGCGTCGAGCCGTTACGCGGTTTGGTAAAACCGCGTAACAAATTACGCAAGCTTTGCGCCGACGATCTTTGCCGCCGCAGGCTTGTCAAAGTTGCCTCCGGTGGCCTTGCCGAGCGCACCCATGACCTGGCCCATCTGCTTCTTGGACGTGGCGCCCAGCTCGGCGATAACCTGATCAATCAGGGCTTCGAGCTCCTCGCCCGAAACCTGCGCGGGCAGCAGGCTCTCCAGAATCTTGACCTGCTCGGTCAGGTTGTCGGTACGCTCTTGGTCGGTGCCGGCCTTGATGGACATCTCCAGCGTCTCGCTCGTCTGCTTAATCAGACGCTTGATCATACTGTTGACGTCTTCCTCGGTCACATCGCGGCGCTCGTTGACCTCGATATTCTTCACCTCGGCCTTAACCTGGCGAATGATGGACAGGCGAACCTTGTCCTTAGCCTTCATGGCCGCAATCATTTCCTTCTGCAGCTCTTCGTTTGTCATCTGCAAATCCTCCTCAATAGTACGGGCGGCACTCACGCGAGCGCCGCCCCATGATTACTTAGTCTTCGACGAATCGTCGGCCGAACTCTTGGTGACGCCCTTCAGGCTGACGTTGTACGGCACGTCCTTGGGCATGGGGTTAACGGTGATGTCGGCGCCCTTCTTGTACTGCTCCAGCCACTCGCTGTACGCAGCGCTCTCTGCCTGCGTCTTCACCACGTTGGAAACGTACTTCTTGATGTCCTTGGGCACCTGCTTGATATCATCGACTTGGCTATCGACATGGAAGTAGTCGGTGCACTTGATGATGTGGTAACCATAGGTCGACTCGACGACGTCGCTCACATCGCCCTTGTTGAGCCCCTCGAGCGCCTTCTGGTAGCTGTCGACGAAGGTGGTGAGCTTGTCCCAGCCCACATCGCCCTTCTTATCCTTGGAGCCGGTATCGTCGGAGTACTGCTTCACAGCGTCCTCAAAGCTTAGCTCGCCGGAGCTAATCTTGTCCAGGCACTCCTGCGCCTTGGCCTTGGCGGCAGCCTTGTCCTCGTCAGATGCGTCAGAATCGACCTTGATCAGAATATTCGACGAGCGACGGGCGTCATTGTATTTGGACAGGTTCTCGTTGATGTAATCGACAATCTCGCTGTCCTTGGGCTTGCTTGTGGGTGCTACTGCATCCTTGAGTTTCTGCTGCGCCAGGCTCTCCTTGAGCGAGTCCTTGTAAGTGTCCTCGGTGTAGCCATAGGTCTTAAGCGTCTTCTTAAAGGCCTTGGCGCCACCGGACCTCTTGCAGGCGTCCTTCCAGGCCTTCTCGACCTCCTCGTCCGAGACGGTCACGCCGTTTTCCTTCTGCGCCTGTTGAAGCAGAATCTGCTGCGTGTAGGAGTCGATGAGCTGCTTGCGGTACTTTTTGGGCGTGAGATCGTTGTTGACCAGGTACTGCGCCCAGTCCTTGTCCTTAGTGTAGCCACGGGATGTGCGCATGCTCATGATCTGCTTGGTCACGGTGTCCTCGGTGAGGTTGGTGCCATTGATGGTAGCAGCCACGCCACCAGTGAGCTTATAGCCCGAGCTGGCGCTTTCAGTCTGTGACATCAGGCCGGAGCACGCCATGGCCGAGACGGAAAGCAGCATTGCCAGCACGCCGATGACCACTAGGACGATCTTGGCAGTCTTGGACACATAGGTCTTGCGCCGCTTCTGACGAGAGCTGGAGGCGGCGCGAGCCTGTTGCTCGGGCGTCGGCGCGGCCTCGGGGTTCTTTTTTTTATTTGCCATGTTTGGCCTTTCGCATCACGAATCGAACAAACGCCATTGTGTCACAACGCAGCCCCCGCGGCACACCTGGTGCATGGGGGACAGGTTAATCTGCACCATTTTGGTGCAAAGGGGACCGCTCTGGCAGACGGCAATTAGGGACGTTCCTTTTCTGCCGGCAGTTTGGGACAGTCCCCAAGTGCCGACCCTAAAAGTGGCGGCGGATAGCATCGACCATGCCTTGGCACGTGGTCTGGCCGAGCACATCGGCTGCGGCGTCGGCATCCATAAAGATATTCATGAGCGCTTGCAGGGCCTCGACCTGGCCACCCGGCTCGGCAATGCCCAGATTGATGATGACCTGCGCCGGCACGGGGGAACCCATGCCCGCCATAGCACTGAACGTCACGGTCGCTGTGGGCTTCACCACCGCTATATAGGGCTTAGCCACAAACCCCGGATCGGTGTGCGGGATGGCGATGTTGGCCGCCGGCATGGCGAGGCCCGTGGGGTAGGCTTCCTCGCGCGCGCGGACGGCATCGAGCCAACCGGATGCAATGTAGCCGCGAGGTGCAAGCTCTCCCTCGAGTCGTGCGAACACCTCATCCGGCGTCGCGCACTCCCAATCAAAAAACACCAGCTCAGGCGAGAATAGCATCTCGGCGTTATCCGCCATACCGTCCTCCAAAGTTGTATGAGGTTCACAATGCCCCATATGATAGCGAAACGAGACAGGCAAGGTTAGTTTAGGATCCCAATCATATCGAGTGCGCGGGCAGGCGTCAGGCAAACTTCGGGCATCTCCTCCAGCATGCGCCGGTCGCTCGTGACTACGTAGTCAACGTCTGCCGTCTCGCCCGAAGCGATGATGAGGTTGTCTTCAAGATCCGGCATGCGCTTGCCAAGCATGCGCGCCATCTCGCACTCTGCCAACGAAAGCGGAGAGGCGGTTGCCACCTGCATCATGTGCTCAATGCAGGCCCATGACGCCGAGGCAAACGACACGTTCATCCCATTCACGTTCCGCCGGGCTAGACGCCGAGGCAAAAGATAGAATACATCCTTTGCCGTCGTTGGCGCATACAGAAGGTCGATCTTTCCTGCCTCGGCCAGTTCAACCAATCTTCTCGCTTCGTCGAACGCCCCCTCTTGCAGGTAATAATCGAGCCAAACGTTCGTATCTACCAAGAGATGCTTTGCCTCAATCATCAGCAATTCGCCTCGATGTCGGCAATCATCGCATCATACATATCATCCCGTACGGCATCCCAGTCTTCCGCCGAAGATTCGGCCGGTGCAAAATCCGACGCGCTCAGCCCCAACGAAGAAAAAGCCAGGCCACTTCCCTGCTCGGCCAGACTCTCCGCACGGGATGCCTCGCGCTTATCCGCTACCATAAATCCCGGCAACGTTTGATGCTCGACGAGATAGGCCCAAAGCGCACGAATGGCATCGCTCGGCCCCAATCCATTGCGAGTGAGGACCGCATCGCCACCAGCTTTGAGCATAGGATCGATTCGCGTGTTGAGCTGCACTGTTGCTGTACCCATAGCGGCTCCTTCCTACTTGCTAGCAGTATAGCAAACCTGTTTGGTCACACAAAAGGGCCCCGACCGAGAACGGACGAGGCCCTGTCAGATTGGTAGTGTCGAGAAAGGTGGTGTAGCGCCCGATCCGAAGCGAGTCGGCCTGGCGTCCAAGAATCTAGAATACGATTGATGCCCTATGCCGCCGACCGGCATATGAAAGCCAGCGGGCCAAAAGCCCCATGGCTTCTAGCCCGCAGAAACATCGATGTTTCCAAATGATCGTAGCTGGTGCTTCAAGCGCTTTTCTACGCTACCGGCGGATGCAAATCCCAATCGGGAAAGCAGTTTGCGAAGCCCGTGAGATTTTGGGTCAAAACATTGTTCTCAGCTTGCTTCAGTCGCTCGTCCTCTTCAAACAGACTATCGAGCTCGCTCAATGCATCGAGGTCCTGCATTGCAGCATCGTTATGGTCGAAATCAGTCACTTCATCAGCCATCTTTTTCACTCCATTCATGGATTATCGAGACAAATCCTACCGGCTAGGCAACCTTTTCAAGCTTAAGCAGGTCGCTGCGCTCGGCCGCAGCTTCCTTCGCGCTCTTCCACTGATTAAGCGCCAGATCGATCTCGGAACAGCCTTCCTGGATGCGTTTGGAGTATTTGGCCTCAATCTCTTCTGCCTCCGCAGCGCGCTGCTTGCCCGAGAGGCTCGTCTTTACTAGACAATAGCCAGCCCCCGCAAGAAGCAGAATGCCAATAACCTGGTTTACAAACGCAAAGAAAGCTACTCCCAAAACAGCGAGGACAACGGCCGCTATCTTGTGGCTCTTGTTGCCCTTCGCAACCTTGACATCAAGCTCAGCGAGCTCCTTTTTCTTCTCTTCACCGACATAGCGAACATAATCGCCGCGCAGCGCATTACCCTCATCGCCGGTAACCGCCCTGCTTGTCCATCCGTCGAAGTCAAGGGTGATCGCCTGCGGAAATTCGGGGATGTCGCTCTTGCGATACCGGTTGAAACCACCGTTGATATAGGAACCCAAAAACTGAATCGCGGTCTTCTTCTTATGCACATCCACAGACGCACTCTGGTCGCGCATCGAGCGTGTCATCTGGTCGATGATGTTCATCGTCTGCTGACGCTTCTCATCGCGGCGACGATTGACGAGCTCTCGGGCGCGCTCCACGTCTCCGCCAAATGCCTTGACCGCAAGAAGATACTCCTCCTGGCGGCGCAAATTTCGCTCCTTGGAGTCATCGGAGTTAACGAGCTCCATCAAATGCCTGTCAACCTGCTCGGCAAGCGTCCTCTCGTCAACATCAGAAGCCTTGAGGTCGGCGAAGTCATTGGAGATGCTCTCGATTGCCTCGACTTTTCCGAGATACTTATTGATGTAGTCAAACTCCTTGACCACCACCTTGAGCGCCGGATATCTCGAACTCATATCCTCCTCGTAGCCGGTAAAGTACTCCGCCCATGACTCTGACTGCTCATTCTCGAACTCAGGGCTCTGATTTCTGATCTGCTCGATCCAGCCCGCCATATAGTCGTCGCACAGGTGCTTTTCGTCGGTTCCAAAGATGCCGTTGATATAGGCATCGATGTAGACCATCGCATCGGCATCGATGCGGGCGGCGTTTTGCGTCGAGAAGTAGCGCGCTAACCATTCGTAGCACGTAGCCGTGCGGTTATTACGTCTGCAGATCAGAGCCATCGCAAGCGACGTGTGCTCGTTGTCACGTTTGACAGCCTCGCGTATTGCGCGCTCTGCAAGATCTCGGTTGTTGTTGATCCATGCCGCAAGGGCAACCAGGACAGGTGCCAGCCAGTAGTCCGGGGTAGAGATCATTAACTCCTCGGAGACCGTCGAAATCGTCGCCTTGCGCACGAGCGCCGCATCGGTTGCCTGGAGAATACCGACCATGGTGTTTCGAACCACTGAGTAGTTGCCGAACTTTTTGTCCATCTCCTGCCGGACGCTCACGAGCTCCGTAGTCGCCTGCTCAAGTGCGGCGGTACGACGCTGCTCGAGCATCATCTCGAGAAAGTCCTTTCGGAGCTTTTTAAGGTCCTTCCGCACTTCCTCCATTTGCGATTCGACCTTATCGACCTTCGTGGTCATCTGGTCAACTTTTGTTCCAATAGCGGCGATCCTGCGCTCGATAAGGACAGTATCTACTCCCGAATCACTCATCTGTACCACCTTTCAGTTTGCACTGTTTAGATCATCCAATAGCTTTAAGCGAGTAAGCGCCCGCCATCTGCTTTATTGAGAGGCCATGCTTCGGTATTGCTCGGACACCTGCTGATAGGCCACAAGAAACTTCTGTTTGTATTGGCTTGCCTTCATCGAATTGACGATGCGACCGACGGGCTCCACATAGTGTTCGAAAAAGTACGAAGTCCTTCTTCGTAACGCAAACGAACCAGTTTTATAGGGGGACCCGGGGTTCTCTCTAATGCCCTTGAGTAGTGCAAGACACGTTTTGGGTGTATTGCAGTTGGCGGCAATATCTTGATAGAAACTCTCCCGCTCTGCAGTCATAAAGTCTTCCGAAGCATACCGCGCTATGCAGAACGGGCACACAGCATCGATAAAGTTCTCAAGTCGAGACCGATCCTCCATGCTCTGCATATTGGCGACCACGAGCGATACCATCTGAACCTCAAAGTCACGCATGTTGTAGAGCGTCGACTCAAACAAGTCGATCAAGTCACGCACCTCATCATATTCGAGAGGGATATCTTCGGCCCTTTTAAAGAAAACCGTCATCGAACCCGAAAGACCTTCGCAAAACTCATCGCAGTACGCAACCATAAACTGTGCCGCCGCGTTGTCTTGCATCATATTGAGCACGTCCGCGGCAAATTTGCGGGCCTCCGGGAAGTTGCCGCCCTTAAAAAACTTGATGGCATTGTCCTTGGCAAACGCGATTTTGCCCGTGGCCCCCAGACGCGCCCGCGAATAGTACATCTCGCGACCGCACTGGTTGCAATGAACCTTTCGAGTTGCGGGGTCAAACTCGACATCGGTGCTGCCGCAGCCCTCGCAAGTTATTCCGTTGATTTCCAATAGCTTCCCCCACTTCAACCATCAAAGTGCCCTGGTAAAAAGCAGCGCGAGCCCTTATTTGACAGCGGTCAGCGCCGCATTGCGCTTTTTCCAGATATTGCGCGCATCATGGACAAGGCCAACCGTAACATCTGCCGGCTCATCGGCACTCATGGAATTCGAGACCGCCTCAAGCGCGGCGGAGAACTGTCGCTCGATCTCTTGAACATGGGGGTGCGACATGTTGGAACTAAAGGAGATGTCATCCTTGAGCCCTTTGAGTTCGGCTTTAACCTGAGCGTCCTCCGCTACGGCAAGAAGCTGCCCCACATATGATCCGAACTGTGCCGTTTGAACCGTCTTTGCGAGGGCGGCGGCAAGCTTTTGGTCTGCCCGGCGGGCATAGGAGCCAAGACCCATCTGCACAAGGACAAGCACAACGAGAAGAACAACGTTTGCGACAACCGGGATCGTGCTGCCGCCCCACCCATACGCCACAAACGCAAAGTACGTATTGGCAAGAAGGGCAACAACAAAATAGGCACAGCTGGATGCAATCGGCAAATAATGGATTTCGGTCGTGCTTTTGACCGTGGACTGCTTATCGGACATGGTAGCCGAAATCGAAGCCACCGCAAAAGCCAAAACCCCAAAACCAAGCGACATAGCAAAGACGATAGGGTTCATCAGCGCGTTTTTGCAGACAAACATGATTACAAGCCACGCCACCAAGACGATTGCCTCGCCCAAAATGACACGTTTAACAGAACCGTTCATCTTTGTTTCTCCTTATTGGATCTTAGTTCCACAATCGGGGCAGAATTTGGTCCCTTCCGGCAACTCGGCTCCGCAGCTCGGGCACCTTGGCGAGGTCAACCGGTTCCCGCACTCAAGGCAGAACTTGGCACCGACCGGGTTAAGATGCCCACACGCCAAACACGCAACACCCTGCTCGAGCTTTTGTCCGCATTCCAGGCAGAACTTAGCACCCATCGGATTAACGTTTCCGCAACCGGGACACACGAGACCGTTTTGCATACCTGCGGACGCGGAAGCCGTTCCAACCATGGGAGCAACAGCGCCCATGGTCTGGTTGGCCAAGTTGGAGAAGCCAGCTCCAAATGCACCGCCCATGCCAACGCCCATGCCGAGTCCCATGCCGGCTCCCATGAGGCCCGATGCGGCACTCCCCTCATTGCCCGCAGCACTCTCCATTACGTCCATGCCGCGCTCCTGCTGATAGTTGTAGCCTTCGCGCGCACGCTTCCTGGCAAGTGCCTCGGACTCGATGTCCATCTGGGCAGCGTTACCCTGTGCCTCGAGAATGCTCCGCTTACGCTGGATCTTCATCTCGTTGATGGCGGCAAGATCCTCTTCGAAGGGCTTGATGCTGTTGAACGAGAAGTTATCGAGTGTGAGACCAAACTCATCGAAATAGTTAACGAGCTTGACCTGCATCTGAGACGAGAAGTCGCTCAGATGCGTCGCAATTTTAAGAACGGAAACCTCCTGGTCAACAATCGCCTTAGCAAGCAAGTCGGGAACATACTCAAGGATTTTTGCCCGCATAAAGGAGGTAAGTTCTTCTCGTGTATAGCGATCTCGCGTGCCCACGACCTTAACAAGGAACTTCCTCGCCTGAATGGGAACCAGACTCAAATCGTTCTGTTCGATATGCACGCCAAACAAACCGAAGGCGCGAACGTGAACGTTGACGTCTTCCTCAGGGTCTTGAACGATGATGGGCTCGGTCGTGCCCCAGCGTAGCTCGTTCATGTAGTTGGTATTGATAAAGTACACAACGGAATGAAACGCCGAGCTACCGCCGGTAAGCGAATGAGCGGCATTGCGGAACGGGGCGAATCGGCTGTCTCCCGTGTCGAGCTTGATCTTGCACGGACCGACAAACACGCTTACCTGAGAATCGCCGGCACCCGTAGCGTCAGTAGAACTGCCCGCCCCCATATTGTTGGTAAAAACGGCAATCTGCGATTGCGCAACCTGAAGATAGGACCCGTTGGGGAAATCCTCGTAGGGATAGCGGAATGAGACAAGCGAGGCATCTTCGTTGTTGCCAGGCTCCCATTTGATATTGTCGACAGAAAAGGCACCGAGTATTCCGCTGTGCTTTTCTTCCTTTTCGTTATCGCTATGGAACAGAGACATGCTGATTCCTTTCGTTAATCCCAAACCACGCGCTCCGCGTGTCTAATGAATTGCGAAATGCCGAGCCGACAGGCGCATCGAAAGCCCGTGCGTCTCAATCTATCCCCCAACTTAGCTCGGTTAATTATAGCCCTCAAGTCATCGCATTTAGTCACCCGCCGGCGAGCGGTAATAATGTCGCACCTTTGGCCTTGATTATCGACTTCATCCGAACACCTCCCACATTCATCCGTACATGTACGGATGAATGTGGGAACCCGATACCCTGAGGGCCGGACCGGCCGGCCCCGGAAGATCGGAGGACGGCATGTCCGGAAAGAAGAAAAGGGGCTCCGCGAGGGCGGCCCCGAGGTCCTACGGAAGGCTCACGAGGCACGAGCGGGACACGGTCCAGAGGATGCTGGAGCGCGGGGCCTCGTGCAGGGAGATCGCGAGGGAGCTGGGCAGGTCGC
>JAIHVJ010000194.1 GCA_022720335.1 Collinsella sp. | reverse complement strand
GACGTAGCCGAGCTCCTTAGCGGTCTCGATCGCCTTGACGATCGTGCCGTTGACGGTGCCCTGGGTAATCTCGGCCTGGTGCGGGATAACGCCCCAGTACATGATCATCTGCTGGACGGCCCACTCGTGGCGGGAGAACGCGCAGATCGGCATGTTGGGACGGAAGTGCGAGATCAGGCGAGCGGTACGACCGGTGGTCGTCGGCACGGTGATGCACTTGGCGCCAACGGTGGTGGCCATGTTCACAGCGGACATACCCACAACGTTGTTAACAACGCGGGTGCCATGAGCGTCGGCCGGAACCTCGAGCGGAGCGTGGGCCGGGAGGTACTTCTCGGTCTCGAGAGCAATGCTGGCCTGCATCTTGACGGCCTCGACCGGGTACTTACCGGCAGCGGACTCGCCAGAGAGCATAACGGCGTCGGTGCCGTCGTAGATGGCGTTCGCAACGTCGGCAACCTCGGCGCGCGTCGGGCGCGGGTTCTGCTGCATGGAGTCGAGCATCTGCGTAGCGGTGATGACGGGCTTGTAAGCCGCGTTGCACTTGGCGATGATCTCCTTCTGGATGTGGGGAACGAGCTCGGGCTTGATCTCGATGCCCAGGTCGCCACGGGCGACCATGATGCCGTCGGAAGCCTCGAGGATCTCGTCAAAGTTCTCGACGCCCAGGGCGCACTCGATCTTCGGGAAGATCGTCACGTGCTCGCCACCGTTCTCGCGGCAAAGCTTGCGGATGCCGCGGACGGACTCGCCATCACGGATGAAGGAAGCGGCGATGTAGTCGATGTTCTCGGTCAGGCCAAAGAGGATGTCCTGACGATCGCGCTCGGTGATGGCGGGCAGCGAGATGTTGACGTTGGGCATGTTGACGCCCTTGCGCTCGCCGATCAGGCCGTCGTTCTTAACGACGCAGGTCATGTCCTGGCCGTCGACGGACTCGACCTCGAGGGCAACCAGGCCGTCATCGATCAGGATGAGGGAGCCCTTCTCGACCTCGGAGGGCAGAGCCAGGTAGTCGAGGGAGATGTGCTCAGAGGTGCCGTGGAAATCCTCGGTCGTGGGCTGAGCGGTGACGACGATCTTGTCGCCGGTCTTGACGGCAACCTTCTTGCCGTCGACCAGAAGGCCGGTGCGGACCTCGGGGCCCTTGGTGTCGAGCAGGATGCCGACGGGCATACCGAGCTCCTTGGAAATACGACGGACGCGCTCGATGCGACCGTGGTGCTCGTCGTAGGAGCCGTGCGAGAAGTTAAAACGGGCGACGTTCATGCCTGCCTTGATCATCTCGCGGATGGTCTCGTCGCTATCGCAGGCGGGACCCATGGTGCATACAATCTTGGTGCGCTTGTACATTCAGACCTCCATCTGACATCGTCTTGCGCTGATAGATAAACCATAAGAAATAAAACCGAGTTGATTATAACGAAATGGCGTCCGAATACCCCAAAAAATCGACCGTATGCCGAATTAGAAGTTCATTTTTTGCGGAAAAACGGTATATGCAAAAACTTTACCAACCGTTCTAACCGCTGCTATCTGGGCGATATTTCAATTTGATGATGCGCCGAAGAAAAAACGTTTTATCAGTATTGAGCATCACACGGTCTGCACCGTTGCTTATGGACCATATTTCCAAATGGATTGTTTTGGCTAGACGCGTTGCTTTGGGGTACCATAGCTCCACTATCAACTGCCGCTCAGCACGGCAGCCTTGATGAGCCCTTGCCCTTCTCCTGGGAATTATGATCGGGCATCAATCTGCTGAGTGGCCCGAATCCCAGGAGGGGACTCTATATGCAAAAGGAATACCTGTCCGCCGCGGCGGAGGTGCTCAGCGACCAGGGTGTCGATGAGAACCTCGGCCTGAGCGACGACGAGGCGTCGTCGCGCCTCGCTAAGACAGGCCCTAACAAGCTCGAGGAAGCCGAGAAGACGCCGCTGTGGAAGCGCTTCTTTGAGCAGATGGCCGACCCCATGGTCATCATGCTGATCGTTGCCGCCGTCATCAGCGCGCTCACGGGCATGGTCAAGGGCGAGGCGGACTTTGCCGATGTCGCCATCATCATGTTCGTCGTTATCGTCAACTCGGTGCTGGGCGTGGTCCAGGAGGCTAAAAGCGAGGAGGCTCTCGAGGCCCTGCAGGAGATGAGCGCGGCGCAGTCCAAGGTGCTGCGCGACGGCAAGCTCGTGCACCTGCCGAGCGCCGAGCTCGTGCCCGGTGACGTGATCATGCTCGAGGCGGGCGACTCCGTCCCGGCCGACTGCCGCGTGCTCGAGAGCGCCACGATGAAGATCGAGGAGGCCGCCCTTACCGGCGAGTCCGTGCCCGTCGAGAAGCATGCCAACGTGATCGAGCTCGCCGCCGGCACCGACGACGTGCCGCTCGGCGACCGCAAGAACATGTGCTACATGGGCTCCACCGTGGTGTACGGCCGTGGCCGCGCCGTCGTAGTCGGTACCGGTATGAACACCGAGATGGGTAAGATCGCCGGCGCCCTGGCCGAGGCCAAGGAAGAGCTCACGCCGCTGCAGGTGAAGCTTGCCGAGCTCAGCCGCATCCTCACCATCATGGTTATCGTCATCTGCGTCGTTATCTTTGGCGTCGATATCATCCGCCACGGCGTGGGCAACGTTCTTACCGACCCGACCGCCCTGCTCGATACCTTTATGGTCGCCGTCTCGCTTGCCGTCGCTGCCATCCCCGAGGGCCTGGTCGCCGTCGTGACCATCGTGCTGTCGCTTGGCGTGACCAAGATGGCCAAGCGTCAGGCAATCATCCGCAAGCTCTCTGCCGTCGAGACTCTCGGCTGCACGCAGACCATCTGCTCCGACAAGACCGGTACCCTTACCCAAAACAAGATGACCGTCGTCAAGCACGAGCTCGCCGCGCCTAAGGAGAAGTTCCTGGCCGGCATGGCTCTGTGCTCCGATGCCCAGTGGGACGAGGAGCTGGGCGAGGCCGTGGGCGAGCCGACTGAGTGCGCGCTCGTCAACGACGCCGGCAAGGCGGGCCTCACTGGCCTGACTGCCGAGCACCCGCGCGTGGGCGAGGCCCCGTTCGACTCGGGCCGTAAGATGATGTCCGTGGTCGTCGAGACCCTGGACGGCGAGTATGAGCAGTACACCAAGGGCGCGCCCGACGTGGTGATCGGCCTGTGCACCCATATCTACGACGGCGACAAGGTCGTTCCGCTGACCGAGGAGCGTCGCGCCGAGCTCGTGGCCGCCAACAAGGCCATGGCCGACGAGGCCCTGCGCGTGCTGGC
>JAIHVJ010000193.1 GCA_022720335.1 Collinsella sp. | reverse complement strand
GCTCTCGCGCTCGCCGTCCTTGGTCTCGCGATAGATCTCGGTGCGCTGCTCGTCGATATCCATATCGCAGCCGAGTACCTGCGAGAACTCGATGATGTCGGGATTGGCGTCGCGCCAGCGGCTCTGCGAAGTGATGATCAGCAGGCCCGCGTCCTCATCGAGCATAATATTGGTGCGCCCGGCAGAAAGCGTGCGCGTGGGGTTGAACGAAGACAGGCGCTCGGCGTTGGCCTCGCGGTAGGCGAGTTGCTCACGGATATCGTCCGCGGTGCTGGAGCGATAGCCGTGAAAGTAGGGGGAGAGCTTGCCGGCGCACTCTTTGCACAGGTAGCCTTCATTGATTTTTGTCTTACCTAGAAGTCCCAGCTCGGTACCGCAAATCGCGCACTCTTTCTTCTCGAACATCTTGTCAAAGAAGCCCATGGCTGCCTCCCATCAACTGGTAGCGTGTGTCACTTTTGATGATGGGGGAGTGTGCGATCCTTCGCGATACCCAGACGGCTCAAGGAGTCTCCACAACTGGGACACATGGCCCATTTTTCATCCGACACATAGGGACACTCCTTGCTGCGGGTAGTCATTGCACTCATTGGGGACGTACTTAAATGAGTGGTAGTTGGGGACACTCCTGGCCGAGCTAGAGATCGCGCGCGTCCCTTCTGGTCCATGCGGCTCAAAATCGCGGCGTGATGTGGACGGCTGGGGTCGAATTGGCAGCATTTCGAGCCTGGCTTCGATATTGAGACTGGTTCTTTATTAAAATAGATTTCCAGACAATTGAGCGGCTGGGGGTTAAGGCTGGGGGTTAACCATGAGGGGCATGGGAGACACAACCGCATATTTGCGTCGGGGCATTCGGGAGATTATATGCCTGGCGCTGTTCTTCTTCACGTTTTTGGCGTGCGAGTATCTTTTTGATGTGCGCATGGCCGAGTTCGTGTCTCCGAACGAGGTCGTTATTTATGAGAGCCTTGTCATCGGCGCGAGCGTGATTGGCTTTTTTGTGCGTCCTATTCTGTACTATCGCCGTCCCCATGCCATTGAAGCAACGAGTGACGTTACGGGCGTTTTGCTGGTGGCGGCATTGCTGCTGTTGATTATGGCGGTTCAGGTTGAGGTGGTAATTGCCGGCGGTTTGGTGGCGTGCTGCGCGCTGGGCTACTGCGGATCGACTGCCCATGCAAACTTTGCGCGGCGCTTTGCGCGGACGCCCTGCTTGGCGCGTGCGGCTGCACTTTCCTACGCCATGGGCGTTCTGGTGCAGGTGCTCAACCACATGGTGATGCCTGTCGGCATTCCTCAGCAGGCTGTTCTGGTCGTCTGTGCGATCGCGCAGGTGGCGTTGCTCCACGGTGCCCGACGCGCCAAGCTGCGCGACGAGTCCGATCCCAGCTTTGAACCCAGTGCTGCCGGGCTTTCGGTAGATGCTCTGGAATATGGCGCCAAGTGGCATGACGATCCCGAGGCAAAGGCGGCATTCCGTCGCGCCGTAGTTCGCCTGACCGTGGCGACGGCGTATCTTTCCAGCGTATTCGCCGCTCTCAACGCGGGCTTCACGACCCTGCATGCTGTCGGAACCGTCGATTTGGGCGATTGGCCGCGCCTGCTGCTTGTCGTGAGCTCGTTGGTCGCTGGCGCACTATTTGACCTGCACGGCCGCTCGTATATGAATATCGGCATGACATGTGCCGCCATACTGTCCACGCTTTCGTTCTTTGTGCTCATCGTCGATGGCAATGGCGGCAACGAGCTTGCTGCCACGATCATCTTTTATCTGGGCTCGGGCTTTTTCGTGGTGTTCTTTACCACAAAATATGCCGCCGTCTCGCTCTATGCGCGCTGGTCATATTTTTGGCCGTGCATGGGTCGCGTCGTCAACAACGTGTGCTCGATGTTCGTGACGGCGCCGGCAGTGGCGATCATCTCGAGTCAAAACGTGCTGGCTGCGATCGGTGCGGCGCTCGTGATGTTTGTGGGCATTGCGATTACGCTGCTGGGGCAGTTGGGGCAACGAGCCGATGATGCCGTGATGCAGGATGGCCTGCCACTTGCCACCGACGATCTTGGTGGGAATCTTGCGCCCACGTGCTCCGACCCCGAGCCCGTGGAGGCAGCGGAGCTCACGTCCGATGAACGCCTTGATGCCTTCGTCGCCACCTTTGGGCTTACAGAGCGCGAGCGCGATATTCTTGAGGTCTTGGTCGTTTCGGACCAGAGCGTTCAGGACATCGCCACAACGCTTTTCCTTTCGCGCTCCACGCTCTATCGTCACATTTCCTCGATCAACAAAAAGACCGGCACCGCCTCGCGTGTAGCCCTTATCAACTTCTTCTGGTCCTGGACACCCAAGGACTAGCTAATCTCCCAATAAGTCGCGGTGGAATAGTCCCTAAATTAAAGCCACGGGGCTTTAAACAGGAACTATTCCACCGCAACTGCTGGGGGGATAGACTGCGGCGGCGGCAGAGGCAACGGCAGCGGCGTTGGTAGCTGTGGTAGTGGCAACGGCAGCTGGCAGGGTGTTTTCCGTCTTCTTGCTACAGCAGCTCGCCGTGGCGGGCAATGTAGCGGCGCTTTGCCAGTTGGGTGAGCGCGATATAGGCGGTAACGATGCCAATGAGCAGCCCAAAAAAGCTCGTGGGCAGCGGCATGAGGCCGAGCGCATCGGCGATGGGGCTTGCCGGCAGCCAGGTGACGAGCGCCAGACCCAGCACGGTGAGAACGCACAGTGCGGGCGCGGCGTGGTCGCGCGGGCTCGGCAGATGCGGGGAGCGCAGCATGTGGACCACGAGTGTCTGCGACCACATGGACTCGACAAACCAGCCGCTCTGGAAGAGTGCGGCAAAGGTCGCCATACCCGCGACGTCGCCCGCGGCGGCAAGCTCGGGCCAGCTTGCGTCCACGGCGGCGGGGCACACGACAAAGAAGAGCGCGGCGAAGGTCACGATGTCAAACAGCGAGCTCACGGGGCCCAGCTCGAGCATAAAGCCCTTGATGGACGCGGCGTCCCAGGCACGCGGGCGGGCAGTCCAGGCGTCATCGACGGTGTCCCACGGCAGTGCGATGCACACGATCTCGTAGACCAGCGACAGCAGTACCAGCTGCAGGGCGCTCATGGGCAAAAACGGCAAGAACAGGCTCGCGACGGTCACGGACAGCACGTTGCCAAAGTTGGAGCTCACCGTGGTCTTGAGGTACTTGAGCAGGTTGCCGTAAGTGCGGCGGCCTTCGATGATGCCGCGCTCGAGCACGCCCAGGTCCTTCTGAAGCA
>JAIHVJ010000192.1 GCA_022720335.1 Collinsella sp. | reverse complement strand
GCCCTCCTGTGCGCGATCAGCCCGTCATGTAGAACGGAATAAAAGTTTGTGAGGCCCTGGCCGTTTGGCCAGGGCCTCGTTTTGTAAGGGCGACAAAAGTAGTCAAAAACCCCGTCCCAAATGAGCTATTTGAGAAGTTGGGCCATGGCGTTGACGAATTTTTGTACTTGGAGGGTGGGCTCGAGCGGGTAGTGCAGAAAGACCGGCACCTCGCGGCCGCACAGGAACGGTACGCCCACAAAGGCCGGGTGCACGCCCGACCACGCGCCGCAGGTGAGTACCGCGTCACCCTTTTCCTCCGCCTCGTTAAAGAGCGCAAAGTCGAAGCTATCCACGTCGATCACATCCACGCCGCCGTCGGCCAACAGATCGATACGCAGGCTGTCCATAGCGTCGTTGCCGTGACGGAGCACGCGCAGGCGCTTGCCCTCCAGGTCGGCAACCGTGATGCGCGTCTTGCGCGCCAGCGGGCTCGTGCGCGGCAGGTCGATATAAAACGGCACGTTGACGATGCGGAGCTTTTGGCAGGCATCACCCCAGCGCGGAGTCGAAAAACTCGACTGCACCACATCGACCTCGCGGCCCAAGCTGCGCATGACGGTCTCGCGCTCGTCGTAGAGGTCGCTTACCGGCACGATCTCAAAGCGCAACGACGGCTCCAACTCGTGCACGCCCGTCCACATCGAAAGCGTCTGACGGCCTGGGCACATCATCGATACGCCCAGGCGCACCGCGCCGCCATCGCCCGCTGCGCGTCGGGCACGGCGTAGCGCGTCCTCGGACTGCCGCATGATCGAACGTGCATCGTCCACCAGCAGAGCACCTGCCGGCGTCACCTTAACACCCGAATGCGAGCGCTCGAACAGTGTGATGCCGAACTCGGCCTCGAAGCCCGACACCTGCTTGACGAGCGCCGGGGTCGACACGCGCAATTTTGCCGCCGCCCGTGAGAAGCTTCCCAGCTCCGCGGCGGCCGATATGGCCTCAAGTCGTCGATCGTACACGTCAATCTCCCGTTTTCGCGTCTGTGGCCACATGATGCCACAGGGGGTTGTTTTCGCAGGTCACGCGCTCAATTGAGAAAAACTGCATCGCACGGTGTAAACCTACGGTTAACGCCATTCTAACAAATATGCAATTCACCTGCGCAAATGCAAAGCATACGATAACCAGCGAAAACCACGTGGGTCGGTTAATGGGAGCGACCCACAGGGAGGCACAAGAAGGGAAGTTCCTATGGGCAATTGGCTTAAGCTCGAGGGCGATGTCTGCGCCGTGACCGGCGCACTCGGCGGTATGGGCGTCGAGATTTGCCGCGAGTTCGCCCGCAACGGCGCCAACGTCGTCCTGCTCGATCTGGACGAGGAAAAGGTCAAGGCCGCAGCCGCCGACCTCGCCGCCGAGTTTGGCATCCACGCCGAGGGTTACAAGATGAACGCCACCGACGAGGCCGAGGTTCAGGCCGCCGTCGACGCCACCATCGCCGACTTCGGCCGCGTCGACGTCCTCGTCAACACCGCCGGCATCCTGCGCTTTGCCGCTATGGAGGACCTGCCGCTCTCCGACTGGGAGCAGGTGCTCAACGTCAACCTCACCGGCTACTTCATCACCTCGCAGCGCTTTGGTCGCGAGATGATCAAGGCCGGCCAGGGCCGCCTGGTGCACATCTCGACCGTTGCCAGCCACTCCCCTGAGACGTTCTCGGGCGTGTACAGCTCCACCAAGGCCGGTGTCAACATGATGTCCAAGATGCTGGCTGCCGAGTGGGGCCCTTACGGCGTGCGCTCCAACTGCGTCGAGCCCTGCTTCGTTAAGACCCCCATGTCGGCGAGCTTTTACGCCGACCCCGAGGTCGAGAAGAGCCGCAGCCGCCTCATCGCCACGCGCCGCATCGGCGAGGTCAGCGATATCGCCAACGCCGTCATGTTCCTGGCATCCAAGCGCTCGATTAGAAAGAGTCCAATGGCTTCCACCAACTCCAACAAGGGTCGCGCCGTCGTGCTTTCCGCCGCGTGCGTCACCATGTTCTTCATCAGCTCCATCGCTCTGTATTCCGTTGTGAGCAAGAACCTGCTCGCCGTCTACCCCGAGTGGTCCAGCGCTCTTACCTGGGCTTTCCCGGTCTTTCAGACCATCATGGCCGTGACGGGCATCTTCGCCGGCCGCATCTCCGACAAGATCGGCCCGCGCAACGTCGTGATCGCCGCCGCCGTGTGCTACGGCCTGGGCTGGTTCATGTCCGGCACCGTCACCGAGCCGTGGCAGTTCTACCTGTGGTTCTCGCTCGTCGCCGCCATCGGCAACGGTCTGGGCTACAACCCGGCGCTCACCACCGGCCAAAAGTGGTTCATCGACAAGAAGGGTCTCGCCTCCGGCATCACCCTGGCCGCTTCGACCGCCGGCCCCGCCGTGCTGTCCCCGGTGCTCGCCTCGCTGCTCATCCCGAGCCTGGGCATCTTTGGCGCCCTTAAGGCACTCGGCGTCATCTTCTTTGTGACGATCGCCGCCTCCGCCCTGTTCCTGAAGGCCCCCGAGGCCGGTTGGCTGCCCGAGGGCTTCGAGGCCCCCAAGGGCGGTGCACATGCCGGCACCTTCGGCGACCTCACCCCGGGCGAGATGGTCAAGACCCCGCGCTTCTGGGTCCTCATCCTCACCTTCGCCTTTGCCGCCACCGCGGGCACCCTGCTCGTGGGCAAGGTTGCCTCCATCGCCGCCGTCCAGCTCTTCGCCGATCCCACGAGCGCCGCGGCCGTCGCCCTCGGCGGCGTGGTGGTCTCCGTCAACACCTGCGCCAACCTGGTCGGTCGTCTGTCCTTTGGCCAGATCATCGACAAGCTCGGCGCCTATAAGTCGCTGCTCATCAGCCTTGTCGTCACCATCGTCGCGCTCGTCATCATGTCGATGAGCTTTACGCAGAGCATGTTCTTTGTGGCGCTCGCCCTGCTCGGCTTTAGCTTTGGCGCCCTGCTCGTCATCTACCCGCCGCTCACTGGTGGCGCCTTCGGCACCAGCAACATCGGCGTCAACTACGGCATCATGTTTTTGGGTTACGCCGCCTCCACCTGGATCAGCCAGCCCATCACCGCCGTGCTGTATCACGCCGAGGCCGGCAGCGCCGCCTACCAGCAGTCCTTCTACGGTGCCATCGTAATCGCCGCAATCGCCGTCGTGCTCACCGTCTACATGATGGTCTCCGACAGCAAGAAGAAGTCCGCCTAGTTTTGCTTGATGCGGCAAGGACCGCCCCCTTGCCGCATTCCACCGCCACCAGTATTAAGGAGTCGAAATGTCTGAGCTCAACCCCGTCCGCATTGCCGTTATCGGCGCCGGCGCCATGGGCCGCAACCACATCCGCTTTGTCACCGAGGAGCCCGAGGCCGAGCTCGTCGCCATCGCCGACGCCTTTGAGGGCGCCCGCGCCACGGCCGAGGCCGCCGGCGTGCCGTTTTATACCGATCCCGCCCAGATGATGGACGAGGTCAAGCCCGAGGCCGTCATCATCGCCACGCCCAACGACCTACACCTGGGCGTTGCCCGCGAGGCTGTGAAGCGCAACATCGTGCCGCTGGTCGAAAAGCCGATCTCCAACGACCTCGAGGATGCCCAGGCCTTTGCCGCCGAGGCCGAGACCGCCGGCGTGCCCGTACTCGTGGGTCAGCACCGTCGCCACAATCCCTTCGTCAACAAGGCCAAGGAGATCATCGAGTCCGGCGAGCTGGGCAAGCTCACCGTGTCGAGCTTCCACTACATGATCTATAAGAATGACGAGTACTTCGATGTCGAGTGGCGCCGCAAGAAGGGTGCCGGCCCGATCCTGGTCAACCTGGTGCACGACGTCGACCTGCTCCGCTACCTGCTGGGCGAGCCCGTTGCCGTCCAGGGCATGCAGTCCAGCGCCGCCCGCGGTTTTGAGACCGAGGACTCCGCCGTGGTCAACGTCCGTTTTGCCGATGGCGCGCTCGCAAGCATGACCATCTCTGACGCCACCGCCAGCCCCTGGAACTGGGAGGCCACCGCTCGCGAGGATCCGCAGTACCGCCCCTTCGACGCCGACGCCTACTTTATCGGCGGCACTAAGGGCGCCCTTTCGCTGCCCCGCCTGCACCGGTTCTCCTACGACGGCGCCTCCAACTGGCACAAGCCGCTGCAGATGGAGATCCCGGCCGTGGACCCGGCGCTGCCGCACAAGATGCAGCTCAAGCACTTTGTGAAGGTCGTTCGCCGCGAGGTCGAGCCCGTCGTGACTCCCGCCGACAACGTTAAGACGCTCACGCTTCTCAACGCCATCAAGGAGGCCGCCGAGACCGGCCAGCTCGTCGAGCTGTAATGCCTTAAGAGCGGCCGCGGCAGATACCCCATGCCGAACCCCTCGGTCCGCCACCAATAAGCCCCTCTTCTTTGCCCCGCGAGCAGCCTCCTGCCCGCGGGGCTTTTTGCTACCTTGCCGACGATTTTTCTAGGGCGGGGGCTATTTTGTACCTCGGCTTGATTCGTTCGCCACCAAATGGGCCTATCTACTACGTTTAACCGATTACCCTCAACCATGCCGAATTTCGCGAAATTAAAACCGCAGGTAGACGGCTTGCCGATTTTCGGAAAACCGGGGGATGGTCGACCCATACGGTTCAAACGTAGTAGATAGGCCCCTTTCGTGGCGCAACCCCAAAACAGTCTTTTGGGACGGGTGGTATCCTTGGTAGCTCTGTGCTGCAAACGCACCTTTACCGCAAGGAGTTTCATGGATCTTATCGCCCAGCTCGCCCGCGAGCTCAACCTTAAGGCCGCCAACATCGAGGCGGCCGTCAAGCTCATCGACGAGGGCAACACCATTCCCTTTATCTCGCGCTACCGCAAGGAAGCCACGGGCGGCATGGACGACGTCGCCCTGCGTGTCGGCCAAGGGCAGCGCGCTCGACGCCGCCGCGGCATACGTCAACGAGGAAGCTGGCTTCGACACGCCCGAGAAGGCGCTCGCCGGCGCCGCCGACATCGTGGCCGAGACGGTGGCCGAAGACCCCGAGAACGTCGCCGACCTGCGCGCCTTTACGCAAAACACCGCCGACATCGTCGTCGAGGCCACCGACCCCGCCGAAAAGACTCCCTACGAGCCGTACTACAGCTATGATGAGCCGCTGCGCCGTATACCCAACCACCGCGTGCTGGCTATCGACCGCGGTGAGCGCGAGGGCAAGCTCCGCGTGCGCGTGAACGTCGACGGCGCTGCCGCCACGGCGCGCCTCGGCAGCCGTTGGCCCCGACGCCAGGGTGTGTTTGCTCCCGTCTTCGATGCCGCCATCGCCGACGGCTACAAGCGCCTCATGGCCCCCTCGCTGGAGCGCGAGGCCCGCGCCAAACTCACCGTTCGCGCCCAGACCGAGGCCATCAACGTTTTTGCCAAGGCGCGAGCTCGCCCGCCTCGTCAAGAAGGACGGCGTCAACACCATCGTCATCGGCAACGGCACCGCCAGCCGCGAGACCGAGGAAGTCGTCTCGGAGTTCATTGCCGAGCAGGCGCCCAGC
The DNA here is from genome assembly GCA_022720335.1 of Collinsella sp. Taxonomy (GTDB): domain Bacteria; phylum Actinomycetota; class Coriobacteriia; order Coriobacteriales; family Coriobacteriaceae; genus Collinsella. Next base: position 2,982 of record JAIHVJ010000192.1, on the reverse strand, counting down.
CTTCGCTACACCATCGTCAACGAGGCCGGCGCGTCGGTGTATTCCGCCTCCGAGCTCGCGAGCCAGGAGTATCCCGATCTGGATGTCACCGTGCGCGGCGCCATGAGCTTGGGTCGTCGCCTGCAGGACCCGCTGGCAGAGCTCGTCAAGATTCCGCCCCAGTCCATCGGCGTGGGCCAATACCAGCACGACCTTGACCAGGCCGAGCTCTCGCGCACGCTGGGCCACGTGGTGGAGGACGTCGTCAACCGTGTGGGCGTCGATGTAAACACCGCGAGCGCGAGCCTGCTGGGATACGTATCGGGCATCACGCCGAGCGTGGCCAAGAATATCGTGGCTTTCCGCGAGGAAAACGGCGCCTTTACCGATCGCCGCCAGCTCAAGAAGGTCCCCAAGCTGGGGCCCAAGGCATATCTCAACGCCGCGGGCTTCCTGCGCATCAGCGGTGGCAAGAACCCGCTCGACGCGACGAGCGTCCACCCCGAAAGCTACGAGGTGGCCACGTCCGTCCTGGAACGCGCCGGCGTTAAAGCCAGCGAGCTCAGCCGTGGCGGCGTGCCCGACATTGAGCGCCGTCTGGGCAGCATCTCGGCGCTGGCAAGCGACCTGGACTGCGGCACCCTCACGCTCATCGACATCGTCAACGAGCTCAAAAAGCCCGGCCGCGACCCGCGCGACGATGCGCCCGAGGTGGTCTTTAGCCGCTCGGCACTTTCTATTGACGACCTGGAACCCGGCATGGAGCTCAAGGGCACGGTGCGCAACGTCGTCGACTTTGGCGCGTTCGTCGACGTCGGCGTGCACCAGGACGGCCTCGTACACATCTCCAAGCTGGCCAACCGCTTTGTCAAGCACCCGAGCGACGTGGTACGCGTCGGCGACACGGTAAAGGTGTGGGTAGAGAAGGTCGACCACGACCGCAAAAAGATCTCCCTGACCATGGTGCAGGGGAAGTAAACCGCCAAAGCAAGGGTCCCCCCGGTAGCGACGTGCAAAATCGCGAGTATTCTGCAAATTCCGCCGTTCCGGATGCCCCTCAGAGGCGAAAAAGCAAAAACAGCCCCCGTTTTAGCGTCGTCAGAGCCAAAACGGGGGCTGTTCCGCGCTTTATCTAGCTGGTAAAAGCCTTTACCTTGCTGAATACTCTCAATTTTGCACGGCGCAGGCGGGGGTACCTTTGCCCACGGCAGGATATGGAAACCAATCACCAACCTACTGGCAAGTTCGTGTCGGCAGCCCCGGCCTTTCCTTTGCCTGGCGCGACCCTCGCGAAGCGAGTGAGCGATAGAGGAAAGGAAAGGCCGGGGCGAACAACCCTCGGAGCAGCCAGTGCTCACGTTACGGCAGGATATGGAAACCGAGTGCCGCGATATCTTTGGCAAAGCCGCGGACGGTGTCGAGCGAGACCTCGTACGGGTCGCGACCGATGTTCTTGCGCTTGGCCAAGATGCTGTTGGGCACTGTGATGATCTGGCAACCGCATCCTTCCGCCTGGTAGATGTTGATGAGCTCGCGCGTGGATGCCCACAGGACCTCGCAGTTGGGCTTGGCGGCGGCCTTCTTGACCGACTCCGTCACAAACGGAATGGGGTCGACGCCGGTGTCGGCGATACGGCCGGCAAAGAGCGAGATGATGGACGGCGTCTCGGCGTCAACGGCCTCGACCATCTCGTCGACCTGCTCGGGCGTAAAGATAGTGGTGACGTTGACCTTGATGCCATCGGCCGAAAGCTTGCGGACCAGCTTGAAACCCTGAACGTTGCCGTTCTCGTACATGTCGAGCATGCCCTCGAGGTTTGCACCGTCAGCGAACACCTTGATTGCCATCTGCCTGATTCCTTTCGTTAGCATACGGCCGATAAACTGCTAAACACTTTACCTATGTTTATCAAGGCGTGAGCTGCGGGTTTTTATCTTCTCGGCGAACGGTATAAACGCTTTAGTGTTTGGTTTGATAAATCGATTGAGTATGCAAAAGCAAAGAGCCGCAGTTTAGGCAAACGTCAGAATGCGGGATTCATTAGATGAGGCCGAAATGCTGCATGGCGGTGACGGTGCCGTCGTGTGCGACATCGTCAGTCACGTAGTCGGCGACCGCTTTGACCTCGGACATGGCGTTGCCCATGGCGACAGCCGTCTCGACGGCAGCGAGCATGCCCAGGTCGTTGCCCGAATCGCCAAAGCCAAAGGTGCGCGCATTTCCCTCGCGGCCCAGATACGCCAGTGCTCGCGCCACGCCCACGCCTTTGTCAATGCCCTTGGGGCTCAGCTCGCGATTCTGACCACCGGTATTGCACAGCTCAAACTCGCGATTGATAAAGCCGTCATCGTTGGCTACGCGAGCCAAACTGGGCGCAGTGAGGCCTACCTTGCCCACGCGCAGACTGCCGTCGACGCGCATCTCCTCGGTGCTGTGCGCCACAGAAGTGCCGATCAGAGACGACTGCTCAACACCCGCGGGTTCCAGGGCAAAAGTAGCCACGTTGGTCTCGAAAAAGGCCTCAATCCCTGCCGCGGCCATACGGCGTGCAAGCTCCTCGATAACGTCCTCGCCAAAGCAGTCCTCGTGTACCACGCGTCCCTCGACCTCGAGCGTGGCGCCTGCCATGGCAACGATGCCCGCGGGATCGAGCGCACGCAAGCTGTCCGCGATGAGCCACAGGGGACGACCCGTGCAGATAAATGCCTGGTGTCCCGCGTCGCGCAGACGATGAAACGCCTCGACGACCGTCTGCGAGGGGTGAACCGCCGAAAAGTCCTTGTCGGTCATGTTGTCGGGATCGAACGACGTCAACGTGCCGTCCACGTCAAAAAAGAGCACGGCGGAATCGGGGCACGCATCAATCATATGGGTTCCTTTCGGGGGCGAGAGTAAACGAAGTATCCATCATATAATGGAGCGACGCAACCAGAGAGGTCACCCATGGAATTTTACGCAAGCTGCCCCGAGGGCTTTGAGTCCGCACTCGCCGATGAGCTTAA
>JAIHVJ010000191.1 GCA_022720335.1 Collinsella sp. | reverse complement strand
GAGCGGCATCTATCCGTACAACGCACATGCGTGCATCCGCGATCTGGCGGCACGCGGCGACCTGGACGTGACGGCCGAGCAGGGCATCGCCAACTACAATAAGGCTGCGACTGCCGGCATTGTCTCCATCATGTCAAAGATGGGCATCTCCACGGTGCAGAGCTACCATTCGGCGCAGATCTTTGAGGCCGTGGGCTTTACCACCGAGTTCGTCAACGAGTACTTTGCCGGCACGGTGAGCCGCGTGGGCGGCATGGGTGTCGAGGACGTCGAGCGCGAGCAGAACGAGCGCTACGACGCCGCGCTCGCCATCCTTAAGAGCCCGGCTCCCGATCAGCTGCCCACGCTGGGTCTGACCAAGTGGCGCCCGCTCGGCGGCGAGGATCACCTTATCGATCCGCAGACTGTCTACTTGCTGCAGACCGCCTGCCGTGAGGACAGCTACGACACCTTTAAGGAGTACAGCGCCCGCCTGCACCGCACCGGCCGTGCCGTGCGCCTGCGCGACTTGCTCGACTTTGATGCCAGCGGCCGCACGCCGGTTTCGCTCGACGAGGTGGAGCCCGCGCTCAACATCGTCCGCCGCTTTAACACCGGCGCCATGTCGTACGGCTCCATCAGCAAGGAAGCACACGAGTGCATGGCCATCGCCATGAACCGCCTGCACGGCCGTTCCAACTCGGGCGAGGGCGGCGAGGACCCGCGTCGCGAGACCCCGCTGGCTAACGGTGACTCCAAGAACTCCGCGATCAAGCAGGTGGCAAGCGCGCGCTTTGGCGTGACGAGCCGTTACCTGTGCAGCGCCTTCGAGATTCAGATCAAGATGGCCCAGGGCGCCAAGCCTGGCGAGGGCGGCCACCTGCCCGGCAAGAAGGTCTACCCCTGGATCGCCGAGGTCCGTCAGTCCACGCCCGGCATCGGCCTGATCTCGCCTCCGCCGCACCACGACATCTACTCCATCGAGGACCTGGCGGAGCTTATCTTCGATCTTAAGAACGCCAACCCCGGCGCACGCGTGTCGGTCAAGCTGGTCAGCGAGGCCGGCGTCGGCACCATCGCCACCGGTGTGGCCAAGGGTGCCGCCGACAAGATCTTGATCAGCGGCCACAACGGCGGCTCCGGTGCTGCGGCGCGCGATTCGATCTGGCACGCCGGTCTGCCGCTGGAGCTTGGCCTTGCCGAGGCCCAGCAGACGCTGCTGCAAAACGGCCTGCGCTCACGCGTGGTGCTCGAGGCCGATGGCAAGCTCATGGACGGCACCGATGTTGCCGTCGCCTGCCTGCTGGGTGCCGAGGAGTTTGGCTTTGCGACCATGCCGCTCATCTCCATGGGCTGCCTCATGCAGCGCGACTGCCAGCAGGATACCTGCCCGGCCGGCATCGCTACGCAAAACTGCCGCCTGCGTCACGGCTTCCGCGGCAAGCCCGAGCACGTTGAGCACTTTATGCTCTTTGTGGCCGAGCAGCTGCGCGAGGTCATGGCACGCCTGGGCTTCCGCACCATCGACGAGATGGTCGGCCATCCCGAGTGCCTGCGCCAGATTGAGGTGCCGGGCAACCGCAAGGCCAACCTGCTCGATCTGTCGCCCGTGCTGGCGAGCGCGACCTGTGAGTTTGGTGCCCACATCCCGGGTGCCGACGGCCGTCACTTCCTGCCCCAGATGGCTGCGGACAGCGAGCTCGGCAAGACGCTCGACTCTACGCTGTTTGTCCCCTATACGGCCGATGCCCGTGCGCACCTGCGTCCGATTCGTTTCCATGCCGACATCGCCAACGTCAACCGTTGCGTTGGCACCATCTTGGGCAATGCGGTGACCAAGGCACATCCCGAGGGCCTGCCCGCCGGCTCCATCACCATCGATTGCGATGGCTCGGCCGGTCAGAGCTTTGGCGCCTTCCTGCCGCGCGGCGTGACGCTCAACGTGTGCGGCGACGCCAACGACTACTTTGGTAAGGGCCTTTCGGGCGGCGAGGTCTCCGTGCGCCCCAACCCGCATGCGACCTACAAGTTCGACGAGAACATCATCGTGGGCAACGTTGCGTTCTTTGGCGCCACGAGCGGCTGCGGCTTCATTAACGGTCTTGCCGGCCAGCGCTTTGCCGTGCGCAACTCCGGTGCCACCGTGGTGGTCGAGGGCTGCGGCAACCATGGTTGCGAGTACATGACGGGTGGTCTGGCGCTCATCCTGGGCGAGGTCGGGCAGAACTTCGCCGCCGGCATGACGGGTGGCGTGGCCTATGTCTTTGACCAGTACGGCACGCTCGATGCCCGTGTGAACCACGAGAGCGTTGAGCTTAAAGCCCCGACGGCCGGCGAGCTGGCGCAGATTCGCGAGCTCATCCAGGAGCACGTGGACGCGACGCAGAGCCCGCGCGGCATTAAGCTGCTCTACAGCTTTGAGACGATGAGCAAGCACTTTGTGAAGGTCATTCCGACCGAGTACGAGCGCGTGCTGGCGATTGTCGCCGCCGCCGAGGCCGTCGGCAAGACGCATGCGCAGGCCGAGGAGCTGGCGTTTGACATTGTGACCGGTCGCGCGAGTGACGCGGATGTTGCTCGCTTCGATGTTGCGGGCGGTGCTGCGGGTGCTGCGTCCGTGGCTGCCAGCTCTGTTGCTTCGACCAAGAAGGAGGCGTAAGTGCCATGGGTAAGCCCGGTGCTTTTCTTGATATCGATCGCGTGACCCATGAGCTGCGCCCCGTGGAGGAGCGCAGCCGCGATTTCGATCCGCTGTACGTGGAGCTCGACGACGACGCGCGCCGTGCCCAGGCGAGCCGCTGCATGATGTGCGGTGTGGCGTTTTGTCAGATGGGCGCGAGCTTTGGCAAGGCACGTCCGAGCGGTTGTCCGCTGCACAACCTGATTCCCGAGTGGAACGAGCTGGTGTACCGCGGCCGTTGGGACGAGGCCGCCGAGCGCCTGTCACTCACCTCGCCCATGCCCGAGTTCACGAGTCGCGTGTGCCCGGCGCTGTGCGAGGCCGCATGCAACCTGGGCTCGGTCGATGGCCAGCCCACGACGATCCATGACAACGAGCGCGCGATTAGCGACCATGAGTGGGCCAACGGCGGTCCGCACCGCTTTGAGCCGGCAGGGGAGGGTGCACCCACGGTTGCCGTGGTGGGCTCCGGTCCCGCTGGTCTGGTGGCAGCATGGGAGCTTGCGCGTCGTGGCGCCCGCGTGACGGTGTTTGAGCGCGACGACCGCCCGGGCGGTCTGCTCATGTACGGCATTCCCAACATGAAGCTCGAGAAGTCCGTGGTCGAGCGTCGCGTGGCGCTCATGCGCGAGCTGGGCATTGTGTT
>JAIHVJ010000190.1 GCA_022720335.1 Collinsella sp. | reverse complement strand
TACCTTTGCCATAACGCAGCGAGCTCTTGCCCTGGTGGGCAGCGGGCTCGACACGGCTCATATGGACCTACTTGTGGCGGCATATGTCTTTAAGCTGCTGTCGCACGTTGGCTATCGACCCGATTTTTCGGCCTGCGTGCTGTGCGGAGACCCCATGCTGTCGTATTTTTCGCCCCAGGCGGGCGGTCTCATGTGCGGGTCGTGCGCGTCGAGCGTTCCGGGTGCCGAGCTGGTGTCGACCGGTGAGGTCGCGTGGCTGCGCGCCCTCATGTCGATGACCTTCGATGCGCTTATGGCCGAGAAAATCGACCCGCATACGGCGGCGTTCTTACTCGGGCTTTCGCATGTGTGGGCGGCGACGCATACCGACCAGCGCCTCCGTGCGATGGAATTCATGTTGGGTCGGTGATGATGCGCAGGCGCGGGCTGCTTGTGGTAACATATCGGCCTGTTGGTACCTCGACCTTGGTTGCTCGCTCCACCGGCGGCTTCCCAGTCCGAGGCGAATCGAGTCGCCCGTGGGCGACGTAAAACGAAAGGTGAAACAATGACTGTTTCCAAAGAGCGTAAGGCTGAGCTGACCGCCCAGTTCGGTAACACCCCGGTCGACACCGGCAACCCCAAGGTTCAGGTCGCCATCCTGTCCGAGCGCATCAAGGAGCTGACCGAGCACATGAAGTCCCACCAGAAGGACTTCCACACCCGTCGTGGCCTGCTCATGCTCGTCGGCCGTCGTCGTCGTCTTCTCTCCTACATCAAGAAGAACGACATCGTCGAGTACCGTGAGCTCATCAAGGCTCTGGGCATCCGCGACAACATCCAGTAGGATTTGTACATGCTAAGAGCGTCCTGCGCAGCGGGGCGCTCTTTTTGTGTAAGGGCGTGAACAATCACGCTCTGAAGCGTGGCGGGGGCAGGGGGCCCGCGTCACATGAGAAGCCCGCAGGCAAGGGGCCTGTGGGGTAAAGGAGAACAATGACACTCGTATCCAAGACCTTTGAGCTGTACGGCAAGACCTACACCTTTGAGTCGGGCGAGCTTGCCAAGCAGGCCACCGGCGCCTGCCTGGTCAAGCAGGGCGACACCACGATGCTCGACACCGTGGTCGTCTCCAAGGAGCGCAAGAACTACGACTTCTTCCCGCTGACCGTCGACTTCAACGAGAAGATGTACGCAGCCGGCCGCATCCCGGGTGGCTACCTCAAGCGTGAGGGCCGTCCCAGCGAGAAGGCCACGCTCACGGCCCGCATGATCGATCGCCCGATTCGCCCGAGCTTCCCGGATGGCTTCCGCAACGAGGTGCACATCGTCGCCACCTCGCTCGTCGCCGACCAGGTCAACCCCTTCGATGTCATCAACGTCATGGGTGCATCCCTGGCCATGACGCTTGGCGGCGTGCCCTTCGAGGGCCCGCTTGCCTGCGTGCGCATCGGCCGTAACGTGGAGACAGGCGAGTTTATCGTCAACCCCACCTACGAGGAGCGCGAGAACTCGGATCTGGACCTGGAGCTGGGCGGATCCGCCGACTTTATCTCGATGGTCGAGGCCGGCGCCGAGGAGATCTCCGAGGACGACATGCTCGCCGCCATGAAGTTTGGCCAGGAGGCCCTTGCTGCCTTCTGCCAGGCTCAGGACGAGTTCGTCGCCGAGTGGGAGCAGGTTAACGGCCCCATCGTCAAGAAGGAGTACCCGCTCGACCAGCCCGTCGAGGAGGTCCAGGAGCGCATCTTCGCCCACTACGACGAGATGGCAGCCGCCCTTCGCGACGCCGACAAGCTCTCCCGTATCGGTAAGGTCGAGGCTCTGAAGGAGTCCATCCGCGCCGAGTTCACCGACGAGGAGCAGGCCGCTTGGGAGCGCGAGATCCCCGTGGCGCTCAAGAAGCTCGAGAAGAAGGCCATGCGTACCATGGTTGTCGAGACGGGCGAGCGCGTCGACGGCCGTGCCGCCGACGAGATCCGTCCTATCATGGTGAAGGATAACTACCTGCCGCTCGTTCACGGTTCCGGCCTGTTCCAGCGCGGTCAGACCCAGGTGCTCTCCGTCCTTTCGCTCGGCATGCTCAACGAGGGCCAGCGTCTGGATACCATCGAGCCCACCGAGGGCAAGCGCTACATGCACCACTACAACTTCCCGCCGTTCTGCACTGGCGAGACCGGTCGTATGGGTAGCCCCAAGCGCCGCGAGATCGGTCACGGCAACCTGGCCGAGCGCGCCCTGCTTCCGGTGCTCCCCGACGAGAACGAGTTCCCCTACGCCATCCGCGTGGTCTCCGAGGTCATGGAGTCCAACGGCTCTTCTTCGATGGCTTCGACCTGCGGCTCCACGCTCGCCCTCATGGACGGCGGCGTGCCCATTAAGCGCCCGGTCTCCGGTATCGCCATGGGCCTGATCCAGGAGGAGGGCAAGACCGTGGTCCTGTCCGATATCCAGGGTCTTGAGGACTTCCTGGGCGATATGGACTTTAAGGTCACCGGCACCACCGAGGGCATCACCGCCCTGCAGATGGACAACAAGGCCACCGGCCTTACCTTCGACATCCTGGCCCGCGCCCTGCAGCAGGCCAAGGAGGGTCGTGCGTTCATCCTGCAGAAGATGCTCGATGTGATCCCCGAGCCGCGCCACACCACGCGCAGCACCGCTCCGCGCATCGTCTCCATCCAGGTTCCGACCGATAAGATCCGCGACGTCATCGGTTCCGGCGGCAAGGTCATCCGCGGCATCCAGGACGAGACCGGCGCTTCGGTCGACATCCAGGAGGACGGCACCGTCTTTGTCGGCGGCACCGGCGAGTCCGTCGACCAGGCCGTCGAGCGCATCAAGCTCATCATCAAGGTTCCCGAGCCGGGCGAGGAGTACACCGGTCGCGTCGTCTCCATCCAGCCGTTCGGCGCCTTCGTGAACCTGCTGCCCGGTAAGGACGGCCTGCTGCACATCTCCCGCGTTGCCAAGGGCCGCGTGGAGAAGGTCGAGGATGTCCTCAACGTGGGCGACGAGGTCAAGGTCGTCGTCATCGAGGTCGACGATCGCGGTAAGATCTCGCTCGATCGCCTGGATAAGCCCGAGGCCCCGGCTCGCGCCGAGGGTGCCCCCGAGGGCGACGGCGAGCACTTCCAGCGCCGTGAGCGTCCGCGTCGCGAGCGCTCCGAGCGCAGCGACCGTCCGCGCCGTCCCGGCGACAACGGAGGCCGCAAGCCCCGCCGTCACCACGACGCCGAGTAACAGCTAAACATAAGCAGCTCAACAAGGGCGACTCCTAAGGGGGTCGCCCTTTTGCTTGCGCCCGGGAGGGCCGCATATGAAGTTTCCTGCTCTACAGTCCTGCGCAAGACGGAAAGCACATTAAGTGCTTTCCTTTGCGTGCGGAACTCGCGAT
>JAIHVJ010000189.1 GCA_022720335.1 Collinsella sp. | reverse complement strand
TAAAAAAGCACCGGGGCCAGTGTCGGCCCCGGTGCCCAAGCGCGATATCGGCGGTGCTGTTTCGCGATATTCAACAGTGCTCAAGCGAGCAAATACTCAATAGGCGCATGGTGTCCCCCTCCGCCGCAAGAGGGAAACGAAAAAGCCCCTCTTTGCCACTACGGACAAAAGGGGCCTCCCAGGGGAAACGTGTTACAAAGCCTTCTTTGCAGGACGATGAAGATCAGAAACCCAACGTCGTACGCGTAGGGACTTACCCAACACCCACGCCATTTCGATCTTCTGGGCCTTCAACGCCACGTCCCGATAAGCATCCGGGCATCGGAATGACCTCGTCGCAAGCCGCAAGCATCTCTTCGTCATGAGTGACAACAATTACAATATGGTCTCTCTTAACCTCATGAAGCAATTTAATTAGCGCGCTCCGGCTCTTCGCATCAAGCGCTGAAGTTGACTCAAGAAACAACATGACGTCCGGCGATTTCAACATCTGCCGCACAATTGCGATGTTCTGCTTCTCCCCGCCGGACACCCCTCCTTTCTTGCTGCCAAGCATCGCTGCCGCCCCGTTCTCCGCAGCGGCAATCATTTTGTCTAACCCCAATATGGCAAGCATCCGATTCAGTTTGTCGGCCTCGAAATCATCAGAAAGCAGCGTAAGATTATCGAGGATCGTCCCCCCAACAATAGGGGGCTCTTGCTCCGTAATGCCAACTCGGCACCGCCGCAATGCGTATCGGTCGATGCGACGCTGTGATACCCCGTTGTAGAGGACGGCCCCTTCCGTGTTATCTGGATATAGACCCAATATCACTGACAGCAGCGAGCTCTTCCCCGAGCCATTTCTTCTTGCTTACTGTTTTTCTTATATTGTAACGATTTTCGATAAGAGGAAAGATTACTCCATGACGCGCAAGCCCGAACTCTAAGCGTTTCCCATCAGCATTGCCCATTTTTCGGATCGAAATCCAAATCCAGCTTCCTATCGCATGCTGAAATCAAATCCTGATCATGGCTTACAACAAGAATTAGCTGATCGAAGGGATTTCGATGAATATACTCCGTGAACTCCCGACGGCTTTCTTCATCTAAATCGTTCGTTGGTTCATCGAACACAAGCACTTCCGGCTGCCTGCGAAGTGCTGCGAATATCCTTAGCTTTCGATACTCTCCACCAGAAAGGTCTCTACAATTCTTGCCTTTTAACGATTCGACGGTTCGATAGAAACTCGGCACAAGCTCTCGGAGGTTTTCGCTCGATCCCCGAATCGACGTCCTCTCAAGGTAATTCTCCACCGTTTCGTTCGGAATAAAGAGCTTTTGCGGGCACACCGCAAACAGGTCCCGTCGGATCGTCTCCATATCGAGCTCTTCATATGGCACCAAGTAGGGCTTTCCCGCGTATCGGTACGCGATGTTGGACAACGATATGCTCTCCACGTGCCCAACCGTGAGGGTGCCGCGGTCCTCGGCGTCCTCCGTCAGAGCCCCCAATCGGTCGAACGAGGCCCTTGCGTCCTGATACGATTTGAAATAATTCAAAAAAAACTTGAAGCATCCGAACGCCATCGAGTAATACGAGTTCACCATTGTGAACTCGCCTAAGCTCATTCTTCCGCTCAATATTTCCATCCCGGAGATCACGAGCAGTGCCCCCCGAAACACAGACGAGATCAGGCCGTCGCTTGATGTGGCCAGATTCGAGACCCTACTTGCTTTCATGTAAATCGGGTAGTACCCCTCGAATACCCCTTTGAGCGTCCGAGCGCTCTGGTTATATGCGCCATCGCACTTAATGTCAAACAACTGCGACAGCTCGCCGCTCACGGACGCGAAAAGCTTACTCAAACCCTCCTTGTTCGCAAGCGAACTGTTGTACAACGGCTTTTTCAACGCCCTGAATAAAATGAAGTACGCAACAAGCGAACATGCACTTAACACCAGGAACACCGGATTAATCGAAAACAGGATGATGCATATCAACACAACCAGAACGATGTTAAGCCCGATCGTCAGGAAGTTGTTCACGACAAACGATGACACCGCATTCGAATCCGCATACACCCTCTGCGTTGTATAGGATGGATCCGCCTGCTCCCCCTTTTCCAGGGGCCCCCGTTCAAACGACTCACACGTGGTCCCCATCAGTCTCGTCGTCATCTCCAAGATGACGCGCGATACGTTCACACCCATCGCATACGACATGAAGGAGGCCGATATCCCTATGCCCGCAACAAAGGCCGCAAACCACACGACGCGAGATGGATCCCTATTCGTCACGAGAAAGTCTACAAACCCACCGTTTAAGGCGGGCATGACGCACGAGAGAGCAAAATTCACCAGCATGAGAATCACGAAAAGCCGTGACCCTTTACACCGAAACAACTCGTGAACCGTCTTCTTAAACATGCCAGCTCCCATCAAGCGGCCTTTTATCCAAAACTGAATTTGCTCGCCGCTTAATCGCTCCCATATATCCCTTGTTGTTAATCCTTGCTCAAGACATTATCTCGGGTTGCGGTGCCCAGGATTCCATTTCACCTTTATATACATACGAATAAGCCCCCTATTTGCATAGGCAAGCGCGGCGATTATAACAGCAGCCACCATCAGACCGAGAATAGCCCTTTTGTCCGGAAAAAGGGACGAGAGAAAAAGGCATATTGCGGAGAAAACTATAGACGCCCCCACCACTCGGTTTGCGCCTAGAGACTCGGCCGTCCGCTTTGCCTCCTCTAAACGCTCTCCCGATAGCAATGACATTCCGGCAAGCAATCCCGTGAGCTTGCCTCGATATATCATTATTCCGAACAACAGCAGCAGGCATGACCCCACCATTGAAACCACAACGTCCGACATCGCCATCACTCCAGTCCACTCCTTCAATACCAGCCCTATCGACAAACATCAAAACTTTTTAACCTAATATTGTATATCGATATAAATATATTCTTTTATATATCGTTTCGATTTGTGATATTTTATCGAACGAGTTGCTATTCGAGGAAGATAGGCCACAACCAAAGGAGATCAATGGAATCCGTGAATGTTTGGAGCGCGCAAATCTCATCATTGCCTGGAGTCATCCCTATCCCCCTCGACCCAAGCTACCTTCGCAGTGAACCAAATAACCGCCTGAGCGTCCTAAGCTCAGATGGGAAACAAATCTATACGATCCTCAACAGGGTCGCTAAAGAGATTCTTGACTTATGCGACGGCACCTGCGATTTGCCCAAAATTCTCCGTCTGTTCCAAGAATAATACCCAGATCAACCGCGCGAGACGCTAGCGCATGACCTGGCCCAAACCCTGCATAGCCTGACCGTAAACTGTCTTATCGTTTGGAAGAAAGAAGGGAGATATATGAACGACCCTTTCGGCTCCGATTACCTAACATCGGTGAATCCCGACGAGCTGCTTATTCTCGCGGACGCGAGCAGGTTTGCTGAAATCGAAGAGGCGGCTGCAAAATCCCTCTCTGCAAAACAGTCCAAAAATGGCAATAGGATCTATTTCTCTGAGTTCGACGTTGAGCCCGAATTGGAGAACTTTCTGGTTCTTCGCCAAAGGCTCTTTTCCTTTACCCATGATTATTTTCTACTCACGAGCCAGTCCGGAGAAATTAATGGATTGATAATATGCGAGCCGGCCACTAATCCCGCCGGCCGCAGCGTCATCATCAAATTTATCTCATGCAGCTCCACGCTGCTTGCCGGTGTGCTCGACCGCCTTGCGGAATACTACGGATCTTCCGCTCCCAAAGCCTACCGCGCGCTCAGAATTGACGCGCCTGATTCCACCCCAATCGCCGAACAACTTGACCATTCCGACCAGCGCCTTGGCTTTTCCTTAGTCGGCACCCTGCCCAATGAGCTCGACTCGGGCGACGTCAAGCTGTTTGTTCGCCCGCTCGATAAGAAGCAATAATGAGCATGCCGGCAATAATCGGAGCGCCCCACAGCGTTGCGCTCGACATTACAAACAAATGCAACCTTCGTTGTCTACACTGCTTCAACAACAGTGGAGAAAACGATGTCGTCGCGAACGAATTATCCGACAACGAAGTCCTCGAACTCGTCGACTCGATTTGTCAAATGCACCCCTTTAGCTTCTGCTTCTGCGGAGGCGAGACCCTCCTGCGAAAGGATCTTGTCATCGAGTCCTTGCGGCGGCTCAGCGCATCTGGCGTCAAATGCAACCTCGTGTCAAACGGTCTGCTCGCAAACTCAAATACTTTGCATGAGCTCGAACGCGCCGGTTTAAACGGCATACAGTTTAGCCTCGATGGCCTACGCGATTCTCACGAACATATGCGAGGACTCTCGGGATTATACGACCGGGTGCTCGACGCCATCGATATCACGCTGAACGAAACCTCACTGCACCTTTCAATTGCCTTTTGTCCGACATCGTTCAATGTCGACGATTTCAAACCAGTTTGCACGATGCTTCGAGACAAGCTGAAATCGTCGGGTAGAACTGACCGAATTGACCTTAGAGTTCAGCCGCTCATGCTCCTCGGTAGAGCCCGAAGAAACCGCACGATTCGCCCTTCGAATAATCAATACCGTCGGCTAGTCAACACGATCAATGACCTTCGATACGATCCGGACTATCGAGGCTATTTCATGCTTGAGTGGGGCGACCCCATCGACCACTTGGTCAGATTCCCTCAACTGCAAACGCAATTTGACCAAGTGGCCATCCACGCCAATGGCGATATCGTCGCATCCCCCTATATACCTCTCATCATCGGAAACGTTCGCAAACACAGCCTTCAGGA
>JAIHVJ010000188.1 GCA_022720335.1 Collinsella sp. | reverse complement strand
GGGTAATGGTATGATAAAGGTATCTTTGGAGAGAAATACAGCTGCATGATGGAGAGAACGAAGATGATGAAACGAAACTGGATGCACCGACTGGGAGCATTCGCAGCAGCTGCAGCGCTGGTGCTCAGCCTCGCAGGCTGCGGGGCTGAGCAGAGCGGCGGACCGGCAGATGTCGAGCCGGTGCGGCTGACCGTCTGGACGTACTACAACGGCGACCAGCTGGAAAGCTTCAACAGATTGGTCGAAGAGTTCAATGCGACTGTCGGCAAGGAACAGAACATCACCGTGGAAAACTGCAGTCAGGGCAATGTCAATGACCTTGAGGCACAGGTGATGGCCTCGGCACAGGGCAAGGTGGGCGCAGAGGAGATGCCCAACATCTTCATGGCCTACGCGGACACCGCCTATACGATGGACCAGATGGGCGAGCTGGTGGATCTTGCGCCCTACTTCACCGACGAGGAGAGGGCGGCCTACATCGGGAGCTACCTGACCGAGGGCGACTTCAACGACGACGGCAGCATCAAAATATTCCCGGTGGCAAAGTCTGTGGAGCTTTTATTCTTGAACGACACCGACTGGCAGACCTTTGCCGACGCCACCGGCGCAGAGTACGCCGACCTTGAGACCATCGAGGGGCTGGTCGGGACTGCCGAAGCCTATTACAACTGGACGGACGCCCAGACCGAAACGCCCGACGACGGCAAGGCCCTGTTTGGCCGCGACGCGATGGCGAACTATATGCTCATCGGCGCAAAGGAGCTGGGAGACACCCTCTTCGACGTCAAGGGCGGCAGGATGACCGTGGAGCTGACCGAGGCCACCGCCCGCAGGCTGTGGGACAACTACTATGTGCCCTACGTCAAGGGCTGGTTCTCCGCCAGCGGCCGCTTCCGCAGCGACGATATTAAGATCGGCAACATTCTGGCCTACGTCGGCTCCAGCTCCAGCGCCACCTATTTTCCGTCTCGGGTAATGCTGAGCGACACCGAGAGCCACAGCATCGCCCTGAAAGTCCTGCCTGCGCCCCATTTTGCCGACGGCGAGAAATTCGCTGTCCAGCAGGGGGCCGGTATGGCCGTGGCAAAGACCACCGACGCCGAGGAGGCCGCCAGCGTGGTCTTCCTCAAGTGGCTGACCCAGCCGGAGAATAATATTGCCTTTGCGGTAGGCTCCGGCTATCTGCCCGTGACCCACGCCGCCAATGAGATGGACGCCATCCGCAGCAGCGGCCTCATCCTGACCGGAAACATGGAGAACATCCTGACGCAGGCCGTCGATACCGTGAACAGCAGCGAGATGTACACGCCCCGCGCCTTTGAGGGCGGCACCAAGGCCCGCGACACCCTGACCTACAGCATGAGCGACCTTGCAGAGGCCGACCGTGCCACCGTCGTCGCGCGCATCGCCGCAGGCGAGAGCGCGGCCGACGCCGAGGCGGAGTTTATGACCGATGAGTATTTCGAGGCATGGTATCAGAGCCTCTGCGATGCCCTGCGCCAGTACGAGGGCTGAGACGGCACAAAGACGAGTAAAAGAAGGGAGAGACCATGAAGCTTCTGATGCAAGATGAAGCAAAAGGAAAAGAACACACCATCTTTGTCACCATCTTTGCGGCGCTGATGGTCATGCTGGTCATCATGGTCATGCTGATGGCCTCGGCCATCGGGGTCAGCGGCGTCACCCTCCGACTGGATGAGAACGCGGTGGACATCCTCGACAAGCAGGTGGAGAACCGTGCCCGGTACATTGAGACCCAGCTCCAGCAGGCACAGGACCTGACGGGGCTTTCGAGCTTTATCAACGATACGGCTCGGCAGATGCTGGACGAGGGGACGATCTCTCTCGATACGCTGGATTCTACCGGCGGCGAGAGCCTGCCCCTGCTGGAAGCGGCCGCTCCGAGGCTGCTCAAGGCGCTCCGCGCCAAGCAGGTCAGCGGCGTCTTCCTCATCCTGAACACCCACGACTTTACAGACCGCACCTCCGGCGACCGGCTGCCCTGCGTCTATCTGCGGGACCTCGACCCGGAAGCCGCCTCCTCGGCGGACAACTCCGACGTGATGTTCGAGCGCGCTCCGGCAGAGCTGGTGCAGGCCTTCGGCATCACTACGGACAAGGCGTGGACGCCTGCGCAGCAGTATCTGGATGGGGAAGAGGATGCCTTTTATGTCCGGCCCTTCCAAGCTGCCTATGAGAGCGGGGAGCAGATCGGAGCTGCGGCGGATTATGGCCGCTGGACGACCCTGCCCTATACGCTGCTGGGCGATGACCGGGAGGCCATCGCCTACGCGCAGCCTCTGATTTTGGACGACGGCACGGTGTACGGCGTTCTGGGCATCGAGATGCTGGAAAGCTATATGGACACCAAGCTCCCGTGGGACGAATTGCAGAACGACCACCACGGAAGCTATCTGCTGGCCTCCACGACCTCCGACCTGCGGGGCGAGGAGCTGCAGATCCATGTCACCGCCAACACCGGCGAGCAGACGACCGCGCTGCAGAAGGAAGGATGGGAGCTGACCCTCCACCGCGCCAAGGGCTACTGGCATTATCCGAGCGGCGGTGCCGATCAGGTCGCCAGCATCCGCCAGATCAGCCTCTACAACCGCAACGCCCCCTTCTCAGGCGAGCGGTGGCTGCTTATCGGCGTGGTGGGAAGGAACGACCTCTTCCGCTTCTCCCAGTCGGTGACGAATCTCGTGAGCTTTGCGATCCTGCTGACGCTGGGCTTTGGTCTGGGCTGCGCATTCTTCGTCAGCATCGGTCTGGCCCAGCCGGTCGCTCAGCTCTCAAAGGAGCTGGCGGATGCGCAGGAGCGGCATCAGGCCGTCCCGGAGTTCTCCCGCACCGGCATCCGGGAGCTGGACAGGCTGGCCGACGCCATCGTGACCCTGAGCACCGACAACTACAAAGCAGCCGTAGCCGAGCGCAGCCGCATCGAGCACGAGCGCGATTACGACGCCCTTACCGGGTTGTACAGTCGTCAGGCCTTCTTCCGGGTCTGCGGCGAGCTGTTCGAGAAGCCCAGAATGATGCGCTGTGCGGCCCTGATGATGACGGACCTCGATAACCTCAAGACCATCAATGATACCTACGGCCACGACTGGGGCGACATCTATCTGCGCAAGACGGCCCACAGCCTGCAGCAGGGCGTGCCCAGCGGCACCGTGGTGGCGCGGCTCTCCGGCGATGAGTTCCTGCTGCTGTTTTACGGCTATGAGACGAAGGAGGCCGTGCGGAAAGACATCCGGAAGCTGGAAGAGGGCTTTGCCCGGAGCAGCGCCACCCTGCCGGACGGCAAGAAGCTGTGTATCCGGATGTCCGGCGGCGTAGCATGGTATCCCGACGATGCCGCCGACCTCGACACCCTCAAGCGATATGCCGATTTTGCGATGTACGAGGTCAAGCACTCCACCAAGGG
>JAIHVJ010000187.1 GCA_022720335.1 Collinsella sp. | reverse complement strand
TGCGATTCATATAGCGCATGAGCTGGCCAAAGTGCGGCCACTGCGGGTTGTTGCCGTGCGCGTAAAAGTGCGGCGGGCAGTCCCAATCGGGGAAAGGCGCCATGCTAAACGCGTGCGGCGTAAACCAATTAACACCGCGGACGAGCATGTGATCGGCGATCCACTTCATCTCACGCAGGCCCTCGTGCCAGCCAAAGGCGCCAAAGACCTCGGCCATGCAGCGCCCCTGCTTTTTGGGGTCGAGGCGCGCGGCCGAAGAGCCCAGCTTGGCAAGCGCGTACGTAAAGAACTCCATGTTCCATGCGCCGTGGAAATAGCTGTAGCGCCCGCGGTCAATTCCGGGGGCAAGCTGGTTGATGACGACGTCGACGCCGGCCATGTCCTGCCCCGCGACCGCGCGGAAGTAATGTCCCGCGCCCTGGCCCAGGCGCGTGTGGCAACTCTTGTCCTCGATCACGTGGCCAATGTGCACAACGCCGTGCGTACGGCACCAGTCGCCGATCTGCTCGTCAAAGCACGCGCGGTAGAGCTGCGTGGCAATATCCATGTAGGCGTGACGGACCTGGGCGCCGTCTGCCTCGCGCGTCCAAAGGCCGTGCAACTTAGCAAGCCAATTCTCGCCAAGCGCATCGCGCAGGCGGTGGGCAAGCTCGTTCGACCACGGCAGCGCTAGGTCGCCTCGCCCGATAAAACTGCTGGTAGAAGCATCGTCGAGCGTGGTGCCCTTCTCGTTCATAAAGCCGGGCTCATCGGTGAAAAAGCCCAAGATCGTTTTGCCAAACTCGTCGCTCAGATGCTCAAACGTGGGCTCGTAGACGGCGTCGATGAGCGCGTGGCACGAGGCGGCGTCGACCATGTTGATGTACTCATCGCGAAAGCCGGTCTTTTGGCTGGTGGCGTACAGCACGATCGTAGTGACGCCGGTGGGGGCGTCAAAACGCAAGCGGGCGGGCGTTCCATCGTCTCCCTGCTCAACAGCGAGCGCAAGGTCGAGCGGCGCACCAGCGGCATCAAAAGCCGCCGCGCCCACAAAGCGCTCGGTGGGGTCCATGAGATTACCGAGCTTGATAGTCGTGGACGGTTGGGGACCAACAACCGTAATCGTGCGATGCTTGAGCACGGTTTTCTTGAGCGCGGGGTCGACGCCATCGCCCGCAAGCGCGCCGTTGGCATAGCCTGTGGGGAAGTGGGCGTCGTCGAGCAGCCAGATCTTTAACCCCAGGCGCTTGCACTCGCCGATGATAAAGCGCAGGTCAGACCACCAGCCGTCGCGACAGAAATCGGGATGCGTGCGCGATTCCAGGCAAACCTCGTGGATGTCCGCCCCGGCGATCTGCTCCAGATACTCGGTAATCGTCTCGCGCGCCTCGCCCTTGAGCCACAAGAACGGAAGCACGTGGTTGTCGTAGGTGCCGCCAAGCACCTGCTCAAAATACGCCGCCATATACGCTCCTCCAAAACCAGCCTTTCAAATCCATTGAAGTCAGAGTACGCCGAGCGCGCCGCCCTGCTAATATCAAAACCACGGCAGAATATGACCGAATCAACGATGGGAGCACTATGGAGCTCGCGCGCTTGGATAACCTGCTACTCGAGCTGACCGACAGTGAACGCGCCTATCGCGCGGGCGCCCATTACGACTGGAGCGATGCACTCGGTCAAGGTAATCAGGCAGATATTGATGGCCGATTCATTCGTAAAATTGGCAACCCAACGCTCGCCCTGCACCAAGAAGGCATGCCCGAGGGGCTATCGATTGTTCGCAACTCGCGCTTCAATCCTGTGCCGGAACACGTGCACGATTATGTCGAAATCAGCTATGTCTATCGAGGACGAGCGCCGCAGATCGTCAACGGCGCGCCGCTCATGCTCGCTCAAAACGAGGTCCTCCTGCTCGATGCCGCCTGCCCGCATGCTGTTGGCGAGCTCGGTGAGCACGACATAATGCTGAGCGTCATCATCTCGCGGCCAATGCTGCGCCGTAGCCTGGAGCAAAGCCTTTCGCCCGCAAGCGCGGTGTCGCGGTTCCTGCTCAACGCCCTCAACGATGAAACCGACCACCGCGGCCACGTTCATTTCCACACGGGCGGTAGCCGTCGCGTGCGCCGCTATATGCAGGAGATGCTGTGCGAGCGCCTGGACCCCACGCCGGCGAGCCCCCAGATTGTCTCGAGGCTGTTCGAGCTGCTGCTGGTTGAGCTCATGCAAAGCTACGAAGCCGGCCTGCTGCAAACGGACGCACCCGCGCTGCCATCGGTGCAGGTCGCGGCTGCCATGGGCTTCATCGAGCGCAACGCCTGCGACTGCACCCTCGATGACCTCGCCCGCCACCTGCACCTGAGCCCCAACTACGCAAGCGCCCTACTCAAGCGTCAGACAGGCCGCACGTTTATGCAGCTCGTGCAGGAGAGCCGCCTGGCGCGCGCGGCGACGCTGCTCGACGCCGGCGCCACCGCGGAGGTCGCAGCGCACGAGGCGGGCTATGCCAACATGAGCTTCTTCTACAAAAAGTTTGCCGAGCGCTATGGCTGCACGCCGGCGGCCCATCGTCAGCGTTTGCCCAGATAAAACCGACCAAAATAAACCTGTCCCTTTTTGGCAGGTATCAGGAAGTGTCAGGGGCGGGGTAGCGGCAGGCAGCGGGCGCGAAAAGAAGTGTCGGGTTTGGCACCCCCGCCCCCGCATGTCTCCCGTGTGGGCGATACTCGGCTTATCGACCCACGATGCAAAGGAGATGCTCATGGCAAACATTAAGTTCCCCGAGGGTTTCTATTGGGGTGGCGCCACCGCCGCCAACCAGTTTGAGGGCGCTTGGAACGTGGACGGCCGCGGCGCTTCCGTCGACGACCACTTCCTGGGCGGCAGCTATAAGGAGCCGCGTCAGATCACGATCGACATCGACCCCAACCGCTTCTACCCCAACCATGACGGCATCGACTTCTACCATCACTACGAGGAGGATATCGCGCTGTTCGCCGAGATGGGCTTCAACATGTTCCGCATGTCCATCTCTTGGAGCCGCATCTTCCCCAACGGCGACGATGCCGAGCCCAACGAGGCCGGCCTCGCCTTTTACGATCGCGTTTTCGACTGCCTGCGCGCTCACAATATTGAGCCGCTCGTGACCCTCTCGCACTACGAGATGCCCTATCACCTGGTCGAGAAGTACAACGGCTGGGCGAGCCGCGAGCTCATCGGCTTCTTTGAGAAGTATTGCCAGACCGTCTTCGACCGCTATCAGGACAAGGTCAAGTTCTGGCTCACCTTCAACGAGATCAACTGCGGCACTCAGGACATGGGTGCCATGATGGAGACCGGCCTGATCCAGGGCTTCGAGGGCCCGGCAAGCGCCATCAAGACCACTGCTCAGCAGCGCTTCCAGGCCCTGCATCACCAGTTTGTCGCCAGCGGCCGCGTCGTGCGCTACGCCCACGAGCACTACCCACAGTTCAAGATGGGCAAC
>JAIHVJ010000186.1 GCA_022720335.1 Collinsella sp. | reverse complement strand
TACGATCGAGACGATGAGGCGGGTGCGCATGGCAGAGGCGGCGGCCTCCAACTTTTTGGTCGGCGACTCCATATGGGCGGCGCCGGACCTGGCTTGCGCGTTGCCGTTTGAGTTGGCGGCATCGGTGCCCGTGCTAACGGGCGAGGCCGAATAACCCGCGCGATCGACGGCGGTACAGATGTCGTCGGGGGAGACCTGCGCGGGGTCGTAGTCGACCAGCATGGAGCCGGCGAGCAGGTTGACCGCGACGCTTTGGACGCCGTCGAGCTTGCTCACGGCACGGTCCACGTGCGCCTGGCAGGCGGCGCACGTCATGCCGCCCACATCGAACTTATCTTGAGCCATGGCTTCTCCTTTCTGTAGTTCGGTGTTGGAATTGTTAACCCGCCGATACTATACACCCATACCCCCTGGGGGTGTCCAGTACAGAAATAATATATGGGATTTCGTTACAGATGAGGATGGATGGTTGGCCGATGGACCGTCCCAACCAATCATCTCAATCTGTAACATCTAGCAGGGAAAATGACCCCTTACTGTTACAGATCGAGACAATTGCCGGGGAGGGGTCCCGTCACGGCAAGATGCCCGCCGCCTAGATACAGAACCCGGGGATCACACAGGTTAGCTTGTTTGGCTTTTCCGCAGGCGTTGCGTACGTAAAGACGTCGCCGTCGTGCCCCACGCGGTTCATATAGAGCGTGCCTTCGGTCTCCGACGTATCGGGGCTCACCGTGCGCTCCCACCAGCAGGTGTCCTTGCCTTTCCACTGGCGCACCATCGTCTCGTTCGTGGAATACGGGCTCACCTTGAGCTCGCGGAAGAGCTGGTACTCCTTGCCTTCGCCGTTGTAGATGTCTGCCAGGTAGTGATAGTCCTCGGCAAACGAATCGGGCGGCTGTACGCCGCAGAGCTCGACCATGGCGGGCAGCCAGAGCGTCGCGGGCAGCTCGCTCAGACACGAAGCGCTTCTGGCGACGCCCACGTTGTTCGAGACCTTTTTTACAGATTTAATGAGCGCGCGCAGCTCGTTGGGTAACAGCTTGAGGGCGTCGCCATCGAGCCATTCCCGCAGCTCGCAATCTGCCCAGCCGGCGCTCGGCGGTTCAGCCGCAGCGTTGCGCTCGGCAATACCCGCATCGAACATAAACGTCAGTCCGGCCTTGCCCGTCCCGTCCAGAAGCTCATCGTGGCGGATGCCCACAAGCTGCGCGCCAACCTGCAGCCCGTTGGTGAGCGTGACACGCTTGGTACACGGATAGGGGATATGCCCATCGGCATCGAGCAGATGATAGCGCTTGGCAATCTCGCGCGCGTCGCTACGGGTCTCGGCGGCCTTAATCTTGAGTGAAATCTCCTGCAGCTGATCCCAGGTGTAGTCATCAAGTGAACCGCGGATGCCGTCCAGGTAGTCGGGGATGCCAAAGCCATGGGTTGCCGCCCCGATAACGCCGAGCCCCGCAACGGCTGCGACAACGCCACCGATAATAAAGCGGCGGCGGGTCATGGCATCGTGCCGGGCCTGCTCCAGGATCTCTCGCGCGCGCTCGCCGGCGACGTCGACCTTAAGGTGTGTACCGGAGTCGATGTCGATTGCGGCGTCACTGCCCGCGCCTTCGCGGCCCTCGGATTCGGCATCGGTGAGGTATGCCGAGAGCACCTCGAGCATCTGCTGCTCGGTGGGACGATCGCACTGCTCGACTGAGAGACCCTTCATGATGATTTGGACGAGCGCTTCATCGCCCTCGCAGCGCGGCTCGAGCGGTGCCGGCTTGGTCTTGGTCTTTACGAGATAGAACGAGCCGGTTGCAGCGGCGTCCGTCGACTCAAAGTCAAACGGTTTGCGACCGCTGTAGAGCTGGTACAGAATGCTCGAAAGCGCATAGACGTCGATTGCCGGCGAACGGCGAAGGGCCGCGATGCCTTCGATATCCTGCGTGAGCATTTCGGGCGCGGCATATGCGGGCGTGGCAAAGCGCCAGATGTCGGCACGTCGGGTGATCGTATCGTCGCTGAGGGCCATGGTCGCGGAGCCCATGTCGATGAGGCAGGGGTCAAAGGAGCAATCGGCAATCTGCTGCTCGAGCGTTCGACTGGTGGTGCGGAACATGATATTGGCGGGCGACAGATCGCGATGGACGACCGGATTCACGAGGCCTTGGGTCATCAAGAGCGCGCGAAGCACGGCGTTTCCAACGGCGGCGACCATCTGGGTGGTTAGCCCGCCCGAGGTATCGTGCGGAAGCAGGGGCAGCGCCTGCTTGAGCGAGGTGCCCTCGACCCACTCCATGAGGATGAGCGGGTCGTCCTCACAAGAGCCGTAGCCATAGACGCGCGGGAACCCGCGCAGGTGCGAGACGGTGCACAGGTGACGGTACTCCTCGAACAGCGCGGCGGTGTTGGCCAGGTGCGCGGCCGATTGCTCGGCGGAGCGATCGGGTGCCTGACCAGAAAGGATGGCGTTGTCTTTGAGCAGCTTGACGGCAAAGACCTCGCCGTTGGTGTTGGTTGCGCGCAGCACGTGGCCGATGTTGCCGTCGCTGCGATGGGCCGTTTGAAGAATGAGCGTCATAAACCGGCGCTTGGCATCGTCCTCGGCGCTGGGGTCGACCGCCACGGCGGTGTCGAACGTGTCGAGACGGATGAGCTTGTCGCCATAGGCGCTATCGGTAGTATCCATGGCGTTCCTTTGTCTGGCATGGGTTGCCGCGCGTACACGTGAGCAGTGCGGATATCGGTAAAGTACCATGATAGCCGCACTGCTCACGTGTACCGCTGAGTATTGTCGTTTACGACGCAGAAGGTAGAAGACGAAAGACGGACGGCGACCGTCTTCAGATCGCTGTCCGTGCTAGTCCACAATGACAAGGAATGTCGTGTAGAGACCCAGATGGAGCCTGTCGCTGTTGGCGATTTCCACGGGGGGATAGACTTTGCCGGGTTCGCGTTGGTCGCGCGGCGGCTCAATCACAATATCGCCGTCGCCCGCGCCCGATTCGAGCACTGTGCCGTTGGTCGATCCAAGGCCCTGGGCGTACCAGTGCTCACCCTCGAGCCAAATACGAAGATGCTCGCGCGAGGCGTCGGCGCCTACATCGGTGATGCTGGGCGAGGTTTTGGGCAAAGAACCAATCACGGTGCCGCGCGGATCGCGTGTGAGGGGATGGATTTGCATGTCGGCGCAGTTGTCGGCATGGGTTCTGAGCAGACCGAGGTTGGGAGCGACGGTGTGCGGCTGCTCCAGGCTGCTCATAAAGCCACGTCCGACGGTAGTTTCGGTGGTGCCAAAGTGCCCGCCCGTCTTGCTGTCGCAAAAGCGCTCGACGGTGGCCACGCCCTGAACGGGATCGGCGAGCGCCCCCGTTGCCACAAAGAGCATCAAGAAGAGCGTGCTTTTTTCGCGCACGGCATTGCCGTCAAAGTTGTCGATGCGATTGAGGGCATTTGCATATAGGCGGCTGTCCAGCTTGTAGCTGGCGAGAGCCGACATCATTTCGTTG
>JAIHVJ010000185.1 GCA_022720335.1 Collinsella sp. | reverse complement strand
GTTGCCCCACACCTCCATGCCGCACAGCGTGATGTCCGCATCGGGCGCATGCGACTCCGTCACGGAGTTTTGCCCGGCAAGCGTCAGCACCAGGTCGCCGTCGGAGCCGATGGCCTCGCCCGCGTAGCCGTTGAGCTCCAGGTGGTCGGCATCGGTCCAGACCCAGCGGGGCCCGACACGCCCGGCTCGTAGTACGTCGCGCCCTCGATGATGAGGCTCTCCGCGCCCGCGGCATAAGAAGGCCCGCCCAGCAAAACGCACAGGCAGGCCATTGCAACAATCGCAATGTAATGACGGCTGGTGTAGGACTCGGCAGCAAACATACCCGCTCCGATCTTCGCAGGAGCCAATAGAATGTGCACCAGAAAATGCCCTGGTAGCAGCAGTTATTAGTTTAACGAGATCAAGCCGTAAACAAAGATAATGTCCCTGAACAGCACGAAGAATTAGGTGTAAATCGTTTTGGCAGTCGGTGAACGGATGGATTCATACTTATTAGATGACAATTGTAGAAATCGACAATCATCGCCTCTTTACTCCAAGCAATTAATCTTGCTAATACCAATACCAACAAGCTTTTGGCGGGTTCTTCCTCCAGCACGCGTAAACAGCTGTTTTTCGGCATCAACCGAGACCTTATCGCCAGGTTGAAGTCCGTAAAGTTGCTCGGGAGGGATATCCCCTATCGGAAGAATAGTTTCTTTTGATAGTCCCTCACCGACATCCTCCTTAATTCGAAGATGATCTTTTTCCGATGTTGTGACTGTTAGCAAAACACCTTCAATATGGATTTGCTCAACATTAACCTTTGCATCCTGAATTACAGAAGCAGCATATTTCGCAAAGGAGTGACTCACACTGATTGTTTTCCGCTCATTAAAGGGCTCTCGCCATTCAAAATCAACGTCAATTTGACTTTTGTCTACAGTCTCGCATAAAGATTGAACATTTGAAGCAACGCGGGGACCTAATTCGGCAAGATGTTCGACGAACGCATCCTGGTCTGGGGTTTCGCATGACAAATCAGACAATAGATTCGAAAACTCTTCGAAAGCGCAGTCAGCTAAAGTTTTCGCATCGATAGTTGTTTCAACATCGAAAAGAGCAGGTTCGCCATTGGGGCGAAAATCTTCTACCCTGGGCATTGAGGGAGCTACTTCCAAAACTACTGATCCGGGGAGCGGGGACGCAACAAGAGCAAGCTCAGTCCTTTTTGCTATTTTAGAGGGGATGGTACCGCTCAGCGCTTTAAAGCCTTCAATAGAGGCGCCTACGGCCTCGAATGTCGACTGTAGCTGCGTCATAAAGTCCCCTACGCTGCGTAGGGGTGCACTATGTCCGATAACGGAAGGTCCCGTGATGTGGATCAATGCGGAGGATTCACTTGAATGTTCTAGGTACGATTGGCCAATAAAGGCGCGCAGACTGGATACAGAGAGCTCATTCAGATCCTCGGGGAGATCATAACTCTCGTTTTCGCTGAAACCGAGACTCTTGAGCAGGGCATCTGAGCTAATCGCCGTACCCATCTATCATCACCTCCAAATATCCAGCAGCTGGATATAACCACCGCTCATCTTCGTCCTCAAAACGAGTTTTAGACCAAAACTGATCCCAATACCCTCGCAACGGAGTGTAGCCCCGTTTGGCATCATTTTCGATTTCCGTTGGTGGAACTATTATCATATAACTATCAACGTAGCTGCTGACTCTGCGATCGGGACCGTAGCTCCCGGATAAAAGATTAAGAACAAAGGCGCCTCTGCTATCGACGGATTTAATGCAGTCTTCTTTGAAGAAGAAAACAACGTCGATATCATGAGGGTTTTCTTCACTAGTGATGAAGCTGCCGCCAATCCACAGCTCAGCGATGCAGCCGACCGTCTCTCTAACCAAGTTGATGACAGTTAATAAACCACCCCATATAGCAGAGCGGTTTTCATCGCCATCGGGTACATACCTTTCTCGTATATCATCGAGCGAGCAGGAATACCTGCCCAGAGGAAGCACCCTTCTTTTGGCCCCAATGTCCACTAGTTCGGGAATCAATCCGACACCTCGATTCGAAACTACTGTGCCAGCACGTCCGCGATACGCTCGCTCGCATGGCCGTCGCCGTAGGGGTTCGAGGCATGGCTCATGGCCTCGTATTCGGTCTCGTCGGAGAGCAGGCGGCTGAACTCGCGGTAGATCACGTCCTCCTCGGTGCCCACGAGCTTCAGCGTGCCGGCGGCCACGCCCTCGGGGCGCTCGGTGGTGTCGCGCATGACGAGCACCGGCTTGCCCAGGCTCGGGGCCTCCTCCTGGATGCCGCCCGAGTCGGTGAGGATGAGGTGGCTCGCAGCCATGAAGTTGTGGAAGTCGAGCACCTCGAGCGGGTCGATGATGTGCAGGCGATCGAAGCCGTCTAGCTCCTCGTGCGCCGCCTCGCGGACGAGTGGGTTCATGTGGATGGGGTAGATCGCCTTGGTGTCGGGGTGATCCTCCATCACGCGTCGGATGGCGCGGAACATGCGGTGCATGGGCTCGCCCAGGTTCTCGCGGCGGTGCGCCGTGATGAGGATGAGGCGGGAGCCCTCGGCCCACTCGAGCTCGGAGTGGGAGTAGCCATCGCGCACGGTGGTGCGCAGGGCGTCGATTCCGGTGTTGCCGGTGACCCAGATCTTGGACTCGGGCTTGCCCTCGTCCAGCAGGTTCTGTTTGCTGGCCTCCGTGGGGGCGAAGTAGTACTCGCTCACGATGTCGACGGCCTGGCGGTTGAACTCCTCCGGCCAGGGGCTGTAGATGTCGTGCGTGCGCAGGCCGGCCTCGACATGCCCCACGGAGATCTGCTGGTAGAAGCATGCAAGCGCAGCCGCGAAACTCGTCGTGGTGTCGCCGTGGACCAGGACCACGTCAGGCTTCTCGTCCTCGAGGACGGCCTTGAGCTTCAGCAGCACGTCGCATGTCACGTCAAACAGCGTCTGGCCCGGCTTCATGATCGCCAGGTCGTGGTCGGGCACCACGCCGAAGACGCGAAGGACCTGGTCGAGCATCTCGCGGTGCTGGCCGGTCACGGTGACGACGGTCTCAAACTCATCCTTGCGCGCCTTCAGCTCGTTGACGAGCGGGCACATCTTGATTGCCTCTGGACGGGTGCCGAAGACGAGCATTACCTTCTTCTTAGTCATTATTGGGACTCCATACTAAAGGTCGAATTATCCAGATACTCCCCCAGCTCTTCCTCCCAGTCGGGCATGTGGAAGCCGACCGACTCGAGCCTGGACAGGTCGAGCGCGGAGTGGACCGGGCGCGGGGCGATGGGGCCCTCGGCGCTCGCGTAGTAGTCGGCGGTGCTGACCGGCACCACCCTGTCCCCGTTGCCGTTGGCGGCCTCGAAGACGGCGCGGGCGATGTCGGCCCAGGACTTGACGGCGCCGGAGCCGGTGCAGTTATAGGTGCCGTAGGGGGCGTGGGTCCCCAGCACGTAGAAGATGGCCTCGGCCATGTCGCGCGTGAAGGTCAG
>JAIHVJ010000184.1 GCA_022720335.1 Collinsella sp. | reverse complement strand
GGCCCCCGTTGTCAACGCTTCGAAGAAGCGAGACAACGGGGGCCTTCATGCGCGAGGACGTTTTGGAAACTAAGTACGGGACCCGCCCAAACCGTCCGGTGGGATCAGAGTACCCTTGCTGTTACTCTGCTTTGCCCACAGAGTTGAGGTTGGTCATGCGGATCTTAACCAGCTCGGTGATCTCACGCATACCCTCCTTAGCCGGCTTCTTGGGGTCGAAGCAGGCGGGGTTCTCGGCCATGTAGGCCATGAAGCCCTTGGTGTAGGCCTGACGCAGCTCGGTGGCGTAGTTAACCTTGCAGATGCCGTTCTTCACAGCCTCGGCAACCTGCTCATCGGGCACACCGGAGGTGCCGTGCAGAACCAGCGGCACGTCGACGGCGTCGCGGATAGCCTTGACCACGGACTGCTCGATGTGCGGATCGCTCGTGTACACACCGTGGCTGGTGCCAACGCCAATTGCGAGGGAGGTGCAGCCGGTACGCTCGACGAACTCCTTGGCCTCGGCAGGGTCGGTGTAGGGGCTCTCGCCCTCAACCGCGGGACCGTCGTCCTCCTTGCCGCCAACCTTGCCGAGCTCAGCCTCGACGGGCACGCCCATGGCGCGGCCAGCATCGGCGACGGACTTGGTCAGGGCGATGTTGTCCTCGAAGGACTCGTGCGAACCGTCGATCATGACGGAGGTGTAGCCCGTGCGGAAAGCCTGCATGCAGCGGTCATAGCCATCGCCGTGATCGAGGTGCAGAGCGACGGGCACGGAAGCGCGCTCGGCGGCAGCCTTGACCATGCCGTAGAAGTAGTCCAGACCAGCGGTCTTGATGGTGCCCGGGGTGGTCTGCATGATGACGGGGGACTTGGTCTCCTCGGCAGCGGCCAGAACGGCCATAACAAACTCGAGGTTCTCGACGTTGAAAGCGCCAACAGCGTAGTGGCCGGCCTGAGCGTCCTTGAGCATCTTTTCGGTGGTAACAAGTGCCATGAGCGTTTGCTCCTCTCCCTCGCCCGCATCTGGACATCGGGCGTACGTGTCCGCAAGGCGTTTTACCTTGCGTTTTGCTGCGCTCATTGTATGAAATTCAGCGGCTTTGCACGCGCGAGATATTGAGCCCATGCAGGTCAATACAGTCGTTTTTGAAAAGTAAACGGAAGGAATTTGAGCCGAGTGGACATGATCGATATTGAATTTTGGGCGTTCAGCGTCTTTCTTTTATAGAAAAGATAAATAATCGAAAGGTGTTTTCTTACTCAAAAAGAAAATGAACGAAAATAGAGTCAACACAATTCCTGCAAATTTAGCCGAGAATGGAGCAAGCATGGCCCAAGCCACCAACCGCGCTTTTGCCGACGAACGCCGTACCGCCATTATGGAAATGCTCGATCATAATGCCTCGGTGCAGGTAGCAGAAATCGCCCAGACCTTTGGCGTGTCCTCCGTCACCGCCCGCGCCGACCTGGACGCGCTCGCCGAAGCAGGCAAGCTGCGCCGCACGCACGGCGGTGCCGTATCACTCCACAAACGTCTGACCGTCTCCACGCAAGATCGCCGCATCAATGTCAACGTCGCCGCCAAGCAGGCCATCGCGCAAAGCGCCATCGAGCTCGTCAATGACGGCGACACGCTGCTCGTCGACTCGGGCACCACGGCGCTCGAGTTCGTCCGGCTCCTCGATCAGCGCGACGGTATCACCGTCATCACGGCCGACATTACCATTGCCGATTACATCGACGAGAGCATGCCCTCAGTCGATGTCGTCATGCTGGGCGGGGCGCTGCGCAAAGGCCATCGTTATTTGTACGGACCGCTCACTATGCAGGCGCTCCAAATGGTCCATGCCGATCTGGCCGTCATGTGCCCCGGCGCCTTTGTCCCCAGCTGCGGCTTTACGACCGACTTTCCCCAGATGGCCGAGACCAAAACGGCTATGATCGCCGCGGCCCATCAAAGCGTCGCCCTCATGGACGCGAGCAAGGTCAACGGGCGCGGCATGTACCGCTTTGCCGAACTTACCGATGTCGACACCATCGTGATGGACCGTGACCCCGATGGCTCCGTCGCTACCTCAATCGCCGAGGCCACCGACGCCGGCGCCCCGACCCTCATCATCGCCACCGCCTAAAACCAAAAACCACCACAAAGGTGCCTGAGTCCCCTTTGTGGTGGTTTGAACGGCACGGCGGTTCGCTCCGCCAGTTTGTCTCAATCTGTAACAACTAGGCCCTTAAAAGCCGGCTAACTGTTACAGATAGAGATAATCCCGCTCGACCCCCGCCCTTAATCTAAACCTGTAACACTTAGAGACGATTTAGACGCCCAGATGTTACAGATTGAGACAATCGGATCCCGAAATGGAAAAACCACCACAAAGGTGCCTGAGTCCCCTTTGTGGTGGTTTTGACGGTAGAAGCGAGCGCGTTGTTACTTGGACAGCTCGTCGGCGAGGGCTTCGATCTGGGCGCGCGATGCGTCGTTGAGCGAACCCAGGACGGTCACCTTGTTCTGCGTCAGGGTGATGTCCTTCATGCCCTCGAGCTCCTTGGTCATAACCTTGGCAGCTGCAGGCGCCCAGGAACCGGCCTCGACAAGCGCCACGGTACGGTTCTGGTAGGCGTGCCCGGCAAGCGTATGGATAAAGGTGCTCATGAACGGGAAGATCTCGCCCTGATAGGTGATGGAAGCGAGCACCAGGCGGTCATAGCGGAACGCATCCTCAACGGCCTCGGCCATGTCGTCGCGAGCCAGGTCAAAGACGGAAACCTTCTGGCCGCGAGCCTCGAGCGCAGAAGCGAGCTCCTCGACGGCAGCCTTCAGATGGCCGTAGACGCTCGCGTAGGCAATCGTGATGCCCTCGTCCTCGGGCTGATAGCTCGACCAGGTGTTGTAAGTGTCGAGGTAGTAGCCCAGGTTCTCGGTCAGCACGGGGCCGTGGAGCGGGCAGATGATCTGAATGTCCAGATCGGCAGCCTTCTTGAGCACGGCCTGCACGAACTTGCCGAACTTGCCGACGATACCAAAGTAGTAACGGCGTGCCTCGCAGGCCCAGCCTTCCGGGTCCTCGATGTCGTTGGCGCCGAACTTGCCAAAGCCGTCAGCGCTAAAGAGCACCTTATCGGTGGCCTCGTAGGAGAACAGTACCTCGGGCCAATGCACGTTGGGGGCGCCGACAAACGTCAGGCTGTGGCTGCCCAGGTCGAGCACGTCGCCCTCTTTGACGACCATCTTGCGCTCGGGGTAATCGGTGCCAAAGTAGTTGACCATCATGCGGAAGGCGCCCATGCTGGCCACTATCTGTGCCTGGGGGTAGCGCTCCATAAAGGCGGCGATGCCAGCAGAGTGATCGGGCTCCATGTACTGGCCCTCGAACAGGTCAATGTCGTGATCGTCGACGCCAACGTAGCGGATATCCTTGGTGATCTCCATCAGGCAAAGCCTCCTAGATAGACAAAATAACCCGTCTATCATAGCACTCGGCAGCATTCCAACTGTTATCTGCCGGCATCCTTACCGATTGTTATTGAAATACGATAAATCGCCGTTTACCTGCGCAAACTATGAGCGTGGTATCGCCGTGCTATGTCGAATAATGAGCTGGCCGGGAATACGAATGGCAACGGTTTTGCCCGCCGTACCCGCCTCGGGAACCGCATGCTCGAATACCTCGCGTCCGCGCTGATGTAGATCGAATCGCACGGTCGTAAGCTCGTTGTGTGCCACAAAATCATCGAGCGAATCGTCGACGCCCACCACGCTCACGTCCTCGGGCACGCGCAGACCGCTATCGCGCAGCGCTGCAATCGCGCCATTTGCCATCTGGTCGTTTGCCGCATAAATCGCCGTCATGGCGCGATCGTGCTCGGCCAGGTACCTGCCGGCCTCGTAGCCGCTGTTGGCAGACCAGTCGCCCTCGAGCGGCTCTGCCGGCTCGATGTGTTTACGCTCGAGCGCATCCTGCCAACCGGCTCGACGAAATTGCTCGTCGACCGAGAACGACGGGCCGCCAATATAGCGAATCTGCTCGTGCCCCAGCTCAAACAGGTGATCCATAAGCAAGAGCGAGCAGCCGTAATGGTCGGAATCGACCGTGGTCACGCGCGGATGCGCGTACATGGTAACGATGACCGTGCCAATGCCCGGCAGTGGATCAAACGTCTCAAAATCGGGCGCCATGCGGCTCATGCCGATGATGACACCGTCCACCGGCAATGCGGCCATACGACGCGTGGCCTCGGCAAGTGAGAATTCCTCGGTCTTGGACATCTCGACCAGCGTGATGGCGCAATTATGCTCGCGAGCAGCGCTGGCGATGCCGTCAATCATTGAGAGGTTGCCAAACTTGGTGACATCGTTGATGCATAGGCCGACCGAATGGTAACGGCCGTCGCGCAGCGAGCGACCGGCATAACTCGGACGAAAGCCGAGCTCTTGCATAGCGGCCTGCACGCGCTGGCGCGTCTGCTCGTTAACGTTGGGCAAGCCGTTGGCGACGCGCGAAACCGTCTGCTGCGAAACGCCAGCAGCGCGGGCGACGTCGGCCATGGAGACCGGACGCGTACCTGTATCGTTGGACGGGCGCCTTGCCACAGGATCACCTTCACCCTTGCGAGATCTGAATAGCGTGAATGCCGGCCCGGGCAGAAATACATCCCGCGCCGAGGCCCGCTATCGTCGGACGCATGTTAACGTACTCTACTTTTTCTATCTGCATCTCTTCTGCTTTATAAGTCCATACGGCAGTACCGTTCACGGCTGAATTTCTACCGATTACCAGATTCTCAAAAAGTGACAAGCG
>JAIHVJ010000183.1 GCA_022720335.1 Collinsella sp. | reverse complement strand
CCCGTGGGAGGCCAGGGCGCCGCTGACCGGTGGACGGCACCGAGCCGTCGATCGACTTGAAGAAGGGGGAGGCCTCGCGGCCTCCCCCTTTTTTGCGTTTATTGGGCGTAAATGACTCTATTACATCAGACGATCTTATCGTTTTTGGTATTGAGCCTTTATTTAAAGAAGATAAATCGAATAACAAGGACAACTGCTATGGCCACAATGATCAAAAGCAGGAGTGTCAGTCGATGCTTCTTGCGTCGTTTACTTGACGAAACGAAGATCGATTTTCCTTGTTTTGGCGTTTCGAGATAGCGAGCCGAATGCGTCAAGGTTTGCTTTGGTCGAGGACCTCTTTGTTGATGAGCGGCGGATGCTTTCATCGGCTCATCACTAGCTGCGCTGTTTTTAGATAATGGTGCGTCTTTCAGATATACAGGGTCTCCCGAGGCGACGCCCATATGTTTGCGTCCCGTTTGGGCATCCTCGAGCGTTTGATATCGATTTCTCGTCACATACTCGGGCTCAGGATCATTAATGGGCTCTTGCGAGATGTGGGGGCGATGGAACCGTGGCGGCTGCGTGGAAGTTTCTTCCCCCTGCGTCTGCATAAACATTTTGTTCTGGTTTTGGTCGTCCATGATGCCCTTTAGCTCGTTACCAACAACGTGTACGCGCTCATTGTAAGCCCCTTGTTATTTGTAGCTGCGAACATACTCGTTATTTAAGCTCTGGTTCAAAGAACCTTAACCTTACTAAAACCTGAGTCAATTACACTTAGATATGCTTATAGTACTTGACTCAAAAAACTTTATAGTCAATGTATATATAAGCACTGTGTGGGCATATATATGAGCGTCAAAAGAAGTCCCAGTCACCTAGAAGATGGCTCGGCAGTCCTATAAAGGAGTGGTAAACATGGCAAGCATGGTTCCTTATCGTTCGGTTTTTGGCGTTCGTCCGTCTGCAAGCTCGCTGTTCGATCTGTTTGATGATATGAGCGACCTAGCGAACAGCTCGATTGCCTCTAAGGCGTTCCCCGTTGACGTTGAGGATAAGGGCGATGGCTATGAGGTCAAGGCTTATCTGACCGGCGTCGCCAAGGACGATATCGATGTCGAGCTTAACGAGGGCCGTCTGTCCATTAGCGTGAATGTCGAGGAAGACGAGGAGAACGAGGGCAAGAACTTCCTGCAGAAGGAGTTCAGCTCGTACAGCGCGACGCGTGGCGTGTATCTTAAGGACGCTTCGAGCGAGGGCCTCTCGGCTAAGTACGCTGACGGCATCCTGACCGTTACGGTTCCCAAGATCGTCGAGAAGAAGAACGTTACGAAGATCTCCATCGAATAACTTCGTTGGTGTTCTTCGCTATTAAAAGACAACAAAAGGGGCTGGGAAGCGATTCCCGGCCCCTTTTGCTGTTTAGGACAGTCTATTGAATGGTTGCTGGCCGATACTGGCTTGCGGGGCGTATCGAGAGTTTTCGCGATCCTTGGAGAAGGGTGGCGGAGCTGCCGAGCTCGTCATCCAGGGTTGCGGCTAGAGCTTTGGCATAGCTTTTGACGGTAAGGCTCGGACGATTGTTGTCTTGGCTGATATGCATGGCAATGAGCTGTTCGGTGCGATCGGTAACAAGTTCGCGCGCGGCTTCGGCGGCTTGGCCGTTGGAGAGGTGTCCCCTTGCAGACAGGATGCGCTCCTGAAGAAAGCGGGGATATTCTCCCTCGCGCAGCATGGTCACATCGTGGTTGCTTTCGAGCGCGAGGACTCGACAATCTTTGAGGGTGTTCATGGCTTGGCTCGATAGCTCTCCGGTGTCGGTAGCAAAGCCGATGGAATCATCGAGGGCGTCGAATCGAAAGCCGATTGGATTTATGACATCGTGTGATGTTGAGTAGGTTTGCGCGTGGATGCCGGCAATGGATAGGGTGTCACCGGGGTCGAATTCCTCGACAGGCAGATGCGAAAGATTTTCTTTGCTCGAAAGTGTGCCCCTACTGGCAAAGAGGGGACCGTGCCAGTGCTTGCACCAGACATCGAGACCCTTGATGTGATCGCTATGCTCATGAGTAATGAGAAGAGCCGAGACGTTGTCTGCCGAGAGTCCCAGTTCTGCCATGCGCTTTAATGTCTCGCGGCGAGAAAGACCGTCGTCAATCATGATGAGCCCCCGGAGGCCTTCGATGAGCGCGCAGTTGCCTTTTGAGCCGCTGCCAAGGATATGAAGGTGCAGACGAGACATAAGATTCCAAAGGATACAATGGGTGCGGACGAATAGAGGAGGAAGCAAATGCCTACGGTATCACAGCATTACGGACACCATGCCGTGCCCGGGGCAGTCGATGAGACCCGAACGAGGCAGCAGGCTGCTCCTGTCGTGCTCATGGTATCAGGCGGCGCGGACTCGACGGCACTGCTTCTTATGGCGTGCACATCAAAGCTGGATATCCAAGACGGGCGCGGTGTTGCCCCCATTGCTCGCGAGCGCCTGCATGTGCTGCATGTAAACCATCATCTGCGCGGCAAGGCGTCCGATGGCGACGAGGCCTTTGTGCGTGAGCTCTGCGCGAAATATGGTTTACCGCTGTGCGTGGAGCACGCTTATTTTGATGGGGAGTCGGGCAATATTGAGGCCGCGGCCCGCGAAGTGCGCTATGCCGCGGCGCGGAGGTATGTTCGCGAGCTCTGCGCCCAGACGGGGGCACCGCGAACGGCGGCTCGTATCTGCACCGCGCACACGTCTTCGGATCGCGCGGAAACGTTTTTGATGAACGCGATTAAGGGTTCGGGCCCCGCTGGCCTATCGAGCATTCCTCGCCGGAGGAATATCGTGGTACGTCCCTTGCTCGACCTAACTCATGGCGAGCTCGTGGGCTATCTACAGGTACATGGTCAGCCGTGGCGTGAAGACGAGAGCAATGAGGATATCTCGTATCTGCGAAACTACGTGCGCCATCGAGTAATGCCAGTGGTGGTGCAGCGCAACGCGAGCGTCTGCAAGACGATTGGCGCCGCCTGCGAGATCTTAGGCGATGAGGACGCGTTTTTGTCTCAGCTTTCGGCACAGGCGTTTCGAAGCTGTTTGCGCAAAGAGGCAGCGGGTGCGCTGGTGCTCGATGCCAGGCGCCTGGCTGCGGCCGAGGTGGTAATCGCGCGGCGCATCGTGCGACTGGCGATTAAGCGCATCGATCCGGACGCTCGTCCCGAGATGCGACATGTGGAGCGAGTCCTTTCCTGCGTTGCCGAGGGCACCGGCTCGGTCACGCTTCCGGCGGGGATTGACGCACGCATTGAGTTTGGCATGCTGGCGTTTAAGGCGCCGGCGGCTCGCGAGGGCCTGGTCGCGGGCTGGGTTACCGTACCCGGTCGTTTGCCGTTGGGCGGGGGACGTATGCTGGTCACAGAACCGATGGCTGTTGAGCCGGGATGCGATATCGTGCGCCGCGCCCGTGAGCTTGCGGCTGCCGGGGAAGTGACAGCTTTGGTAGACGCGGCTGCCCTGGGTTTTGCCGACAGCGATAGTGAGCGGATCCTGGCGGGCTC
>JAIHVJ010000182.1 GCA_022720335.1 Collinsella sp. | reverse complement strand
TGGTCATGCGCGAGTCGCGCACGCTGGGCCTTATCGTCCCTAACATCGAGAGCCGCTTTTTTGCCTCGCTCGCCGGTAGCCTGGAAAAGCGCTGCCGCGAGGACGGCTATGCGCTCTTCATTACCAGCTCGGGCGGAAGCGCCGATGACGATCTGGAGCTGCTGCGCCAGCTGGTGACGCGCGGCGTTGATGGCGTCTTCCTGGTGGTGGGTGACGAGTTCTCCGATGACCGCGCCCTGCGCGAAGAGGTCAGCCACCTGCCCATCCCGGCCGTAATGGTCGACCGTGCCATTGAGGGGCTCGAGTGCGACAAGGTGATGTTCGACCACGAGATGGGCGGCTATATGGCCACCCGCTATCTGATCGAGCAAGGCCACCGCCGTATTGCCTGCCTGGTTAATGCCCGCCGTTCCAATACGGGTCGCAAGCGACTTGCCGGCTATGAGCGCGCGCTGCGCGAGGTTGGCCTGCCGATCGACGCGCGTTTGGAGTTTGAGAGCGAGTACTACATTCCGAGCGCATACGAGGCCTCGGAGGCAGTGCTCGCAACTGACGCCACTGCCGTGTTCGCAAGCTCGGATAACATTGCCCTCGGTTTGCTCAAGCGCTTGCACGAGATGGGGAAGAGCATCCCGGGCGATATCTCGGTGGTGAGCTATGACAACTCGGCGGCCGACGTTCTCTTTGAGCCGGCGCTGACCGCGATTGAGCAGGACCCTGGTGTCCTTGCGGAGCATGCTTTTGGCTGCATGTCCAAGCGTCTTGCCGGTAGGGGCGGCAGGCGTGCCGAAGAGGTCGTTCTGGAGCCGGAGCTTATCGTTAAGGACAGCGTGCTCGAGCTTACTAAACACAACTAAACACGTTTACCAATTTGCAGAGACCGAATGTGGAGCACCTGTGACAATCAACGCCGCAGGTGAATGTCGCGTTTTGCTAATCGATGGGATTGATAAGGGTGGTAAAACGTTTTTTCACCATGATAAAACGTTTTAGCAAATATACTGGTCCCAACGAAAGGTTGCCGTATTGGAGGGTGACCGCACAGCGAAGGGACATAAACAATGGCTAAAACACTGGGGACGCCGTGGCAAAAGCTGGGCCACGAGGTGCCGGCTTCCGAGCTCGAGGGCGTCGACCTGTATTGGCGCGCATC
Source organism: Collinsella sp. (assembly GCA_022720335.1). Lineage (GTDB taxonomy): Bacteria > Actinomycetota > Coriobacteriia > Coriobacteriales > Coriobacteriaceae > Collinsella. Next base: position 2,416 of record JAIHVJ010000182.1, on the reverse strand, counting down.
GAACTATCTGTCCGTCGGTCAGATCTACCTTCGCTCTAACCCGCTAATGCGCCCCGACTTTGTCGACGAGAAAACCGGTGAGGTGCGCGACTTCGGTCGTCCGGACGTTAAGCACCGCCTGGTTGGCCACTGGGGCACCACGCCCGGCATCAACTTCCTGTTCGGTCACGTCAATCGACTGATCGCCGACCACAACCAGAATGCTATCTTCTTGATGGGCCCTGGTCACGGTGGCCCCGCCGGTACTGCTCAGTCGCTGCTCGACGGCACCTACCGCGAGATTCGCCCCGACATCACCAATGACGAGGCAGGCCTGCAGAGGTTCTTCCGTCAGTTCTCTTATCCCGGCGGCATCCCGAGCCACTTTGCGCCCGAGACGCCCGGTTCCATCCACGAGGGCGGCGAGCTCGGCTACACGCTCAGCCACGCTTACGGTGCCGTCATGGACAACCCGAGCCTGTTGGCCGTGGCCGTGGTGGGCGACGGCGAGTCCGAGACCGGCCCGCTCGCGACCTCTTGGCAATCCAACAAGCTCGTGAACCCGGCAACCGACGGCATCGTCCTGCCGATCCTGCACCTCAACGGCTACAAGATCGCCAACCCCACCATCCTTGCCCGCGTGTCCGATGAGGAGCTCACCAAGTTCTTTGAGGGCATGGGCTATAAGCCGCACTTCTTTGTCGCCGGCTTTGACGACGAGAGCCACGCAAGCATTCATGCGCGTTTCGCTGCCCTGTTTGAGCAGGTCTTCGATGAGATCTGTGACATCAAGGCAACCGCGCAGGCCCAGGCCGCCGCAGGCGAGACCGTGGTCCGCCCGGCCTACCCCATGATTGTGTTCCGCACGCCCAAGGGCTGGACCTGCCCCAAGCAGATCGACGGCAAGAAGACCGAGGACTCCTGGCGCGCGCATCAGGTGCCGCTGGCGAGTGCCAAGGACACCCACGAGCACTTCCGCGTGCTGCGCGAGTGGCTGCGTTCCTACAAGCCCGAGGAGCTCTTTACGCCCGAGGGCCAGGTGCGCCCCGAGGTGACGGCCTTTATGCCGACCGGCGAGCTGCGCATCGGCGCCAACCCCAACGCGAACGGCGGTAAGGTGCGCCGCGAGCTCGAGCTGCCCGATATTCATGCCCACGAGGTCCCCGTCGCAACTAAGGGTCATGGCTGGGGCTCCACCGAGGCCGCCCGCGTCTTTGGTGAGTACACTGCCGACGTTCTGGCCAAGAACATGGATGACTTCCGCATCTTTGGTCCCGACGAGACCGCGTCCAACCGTCTGCAGGCTGCCTACAAGGTGACCAAGAAGCAGTGGGATGCCGGCTTCTACGAGGACGAGGCCAACGACGAGCTGCTGGCAGGCTCCGGTAAGGTCGTCGAGCAGCTGTCCGAGCACCAATGCGAGGGCTTCCTTGAGGCCTACGTGCTCACTGGCCGTTCCGGTGTGTGGAGCTCCTACGAGAGCTTTGTCCATGTGGTCGACTCCATGGTCAACCAGCACTGCAAGTGGCTCGAGGCTACCAAGCGCGAGATTCCGTGGCGTGCCCCCATCAGCGGCCTTAACATTTTGCTGTCGAGCCACGTTTGGCGTCAGGACCACAACGGCTTCTCGCATCAGGACCCCGGCTTTATCGACCTGCTGCTCAACAAGGCCAACGACACGCACATCGTAAACGCCTACTATCCGGCCGACGCCAACATGGCTCTCGCCGTCGCCGAGCGCGTCTACCAGTCCACCGACTGCGTCAACGCCATCTTCTGCGGCAAGCAGCCTGCTCCGACCTTCCAGACGGTCGACGAGGCCAAGGCGGAGCTCGCCGAGGGCGTTGCGACCTGGGAGTGGGCATCGACCGCCGATTCGCTCGCCGAGGCCGACGTCGTGGTCGCCACCTGCGGTGACGTGCCGACGCTTGAGGCTCTGGCTGCAACCGACATGCTGCGCGAGCTGGGCATCAAGGTATGGTTCGTCAACGTGGTCGACCTGCTCAAGATCCAGAACGTCTGCGAGAACGACCAGGCTCTCGGCGACGAGCGCTGGGCTGAGCTGTTTGGCTGCGGCGAGAAGCCCGTCCTCTTCGCGTTCCACGCCTATGCCGGCACGATTCGCCGCCTGATCTGGAACCGCCCCGGCCATGACGCCTTCCGCGTCCACGGCTACGAGGAGAAAGGCTCCACGACAACGCCGTTCGACATGCTGCGCCTGAACAACATGGACCGCTGGGCACTGGCCGCGGACGTGCTGCGCATGGTCGACGCCGATAAGTTTGCCGAGCAGATTGATGAGTGGGAGGCATTCCGCACCGAGGCCTTTGAGTTCGCGTGCGATGAGGGCTACGATCACCCGGCCTTCACCGACTGGGTCTGGCCCGACGCAGCAGCTGCAACCGCTGCCGACGGCGCACTCTCCGCAACCCAAATG
>JAIHVJ010000015.1 GCA_022720335.1 Collinsella sp. | reverse complement strand
ACCTGTTGTTGTGGTGATTTCAGATTCTAGGACGAAGGCCGTTCTTCGTTAAACGGGCGCTAGGGCGTCACCCTTACACCAACATTTTCGACGCGATCTCGAGCAGCGCGTCGAAGTAGAACACGGTGCGCCTCGTAAGGGCAGAGTATCTTTTGGGAACCGGGATCGGAAAGTCAGTTTTGATGGCGCGAATACCAAAGCCGCCCTCGGATTTGGGCATTGTGAGCATCATGACGAAAGCCGTTTCGAGCGGAGAGCGGCAGCCGTCGCGCACATATCCAAGCGCCTTGATTGCATTGTTTGAGCCGCGATAGCCCGATGCCTGGGAAAAGAAGTTCCTGAGCGCTTCGGTGTTGGTTAGGGCGGGGCGCTCACGATATCCTGTTTCGTCGGATGCGCCGAGTGTGTAGGAGCCACAGATTTCAAAGTAGTATTCAACAAGTTCCCGAAGGCTGAGATCGTTTGCGGCTTGCAGGGCGCATAGTTTGATGTCAACGATATAGACGCCAGCCTCGAGCCCAAGGTAGCTTTCCGAGTCGAAGGTATAGCGTGTACGATGGCAAACGCATCTATCGCAATGCCTTCGGGCGTTATTGGAGTACGTCAGGACGTGGATGGTCTTGGACTCGATGCCTTTTCCGTTCAGCCACGATTGGGCCGTCTGCAGGTCGGGCTCGGTTGGGATGGATGCCCTGATCTTTTCCATGGGTATGTGATCGGTCGTGAATAGCGCGACCGACTCGGCTGCTTGGTATACGGCCCGTGCCGTGGCATGTGACAGAACGATTCCCATATGCGCATCATGACATAGCTTGTGTTCTGCACACTGAGGGCATCGGGCAACGGCGCCGAAACGCGGTGTATCTTCTGCGAACGGTAGTTTTCGCCCGATGCGCGGTTGAACGGTTGGCGCCAATGGAGAGTTTTCCGTTACTTGGCCTCATTTGGGCGAATTCCCGTAGATATCATCTGCATTTTTCGAGTTAGGCGGTTTTGACTCATGTAAATTAGTCGATGGAACTGCGTCTGTCGTGCAATTTTTGACCGGAACCAGGTGTTTGGGCGCCGGACCAGTCGGTTTTAGAATGGTTTTTGGCTCCGCAACGGCGAAAAAGGCATCGGCGGGGAGCTGAGTAAACCGCGCAACTCAAAAAATGTAGATGGGCGTATTTCAAAATGAGTGGAAGGCGGCGTTCTTTGCCGCGAGAATGCAAAACGGGGCGCGGTCGAAAGGCCGTGCCCCGTCTTCTGTGCGTTCGTCTGGCTTGCTGCTATTTACGCTGTGCTGTTATGGGTGTTATCGCGATCGACTTCACTACTTCGCAAACAGGTTCTTGAGGTTGAATTCGGCTTGGACGGTGCGGAGCATGAGGTCGGTGTCGTCGAGGCCCAGGTGCTGCTCGTTGGCGTCGGCGGCGAGGGTGCCGCGACGGCGTGCCCAATTCTCGAGCGCGGCGGGCGCGGACTCACGGGGGAGCGAGCGTACGTCGGCGTCCAGGCTACGGCAGATCTGGCGCGAGTCGATGACGATGATCTTGCCCGCGCGGCGCGCCTCGGCGTAGCCGTCCAGGTGGATCTTGAACCAGCTGTCCTCGAAGGCGGCGTTGTGCGCCATGTACGGATACTTCTTCATGAGCTTGAGCAGCTGCTTCTGCAACTCCTTGTTCTCGCGGAACGGCTTTTTGCCGTCGATGTCGTCCCACGTGATGTGGTGGATATTCGACAGCGGCACGTCCTCGCCGCGATAGACATCGGGCAGGCCGCAGTAGTGCGCCTCGGCATCGTGCGGAACGGCGTCGCTGGTGAGGTCCATGATCTCCCAGCCCACGTTGATAATATAGCCGCGCTCGGGCGCGCGACCGGTGGTCTCGATGTCGATGCCCAGCACCGTGCCCTGGATGGGCTTGCGGGCGTAGGCCACGCCGAGCGCGTCGCGGTCGCCGCGGATCTCGCGCATGACTGACGCCGCGGTGCGCTTTTGCATCTTGCCGATGGCGGCGCAGGTGTCGGCATCGGACAGACCGCGCGAAAGCGTCGCGGGCGTCACGTTGCGCAGGCGCGCCTCGCCGATCTGGTCGCACAGGTCGCGGTTGCGGTCGGCCAGGTCGCGCACGGTGGCAAAGTCAAAGCCGGGGTCGCCCTCGGCGGTAAAGTACTCGCTCTCGAGCACCTTGAGGGCCTCCTCGCCCTTCTGACGCTCGGACTCCATGGCGCCGTGATCGCCGTAGATAAACATGGGGATAAACGGCTGGCGCTCGTATTCGAGCGCTTGTGAAACGTTCATACGCTGCTCCTTGTACAGGCCGCGTTGCGCGGCTCAGGGTCACTGAGTTATGGCGAGATGATAGTTTACCATGGGCAACTATTGGCACCACGCCCGGGACAACTACAATACCCTAGTTGACCGCTAGGACTTTTACAATGCTGCCGAATGACACGAAAGGTTCCATCCGTCATGGATTTGCTGATTGATATTCTGCTCGACGCCGGCAAGGACACGCTGTCCCTGGTGCCGTTTTTGTTGGTTACGTATCTTGCCCTCGAGACACTTGAGCACGTTGCTGGCGACCGCGTCAACGGCGCTATCAAGCGCGCCGGCGCCGCGGGTCCGGTTGTCGGATCGTTGTTGGGCATGGTGCCACAGTGCGGGTTTTCGGCCATGGCAGCAACGCTGTACGCCGGCCGCGTCGTGACGCTGGGCACGCTGGTTGCGGTTTTCCTCTCGACCTCAGACGAGATGCTGCCGTTGTTGCTTGCCGAGCAGGTTCCCGTGCAGACCATGGCGATGCTGCTCGCCTCGAAGGCGCTGATTGCGCTGGTCACGGGCTTTATCGTGGATGCGGCCATCCGCGGCCTTCGTCGTAATGCCCGCGCGCATGCGGCGATTCGCCGTACCGTGCTGGGGACGGCTGCCAATCCGGCCCATGTGAACTGCGCGCACGACGACCACACGGGTGGTGACATCATCGACGAAGTGGCCGAGGCGGGCGTGAGCGCCGATCACATCCACGAGCTGTGCGAGCGCGACCATTGCGGCTGTGACGAGGATGAGGACGGCCACGGGCATGGGCACGGTCACGACCTCAGCCACGACCATGGTCACGCGGACGAGCACGAGCACCACCACGGCCACGACCACAGCCACTCCCACGAGGGCGCGCCCGTTCTGTCAATCATCCGCAGCGCCATCTCGCACACCGTTCAGGTATCGGTATTCATTTTCCTGGTGACGCTGATTCTGGTCGCCGTCCTCGAGACCTTTGGCGAGTCTGCAATCGAGCAGTTCCTGCGCGGCAACGAGACGCTCGCTGTCCTGGGTTCGGCGCTTGTCGGGTTGATTCCCAACTGCTCGGCCAGCGTGGTCATCACGCAGCTGTACCTGGAGGGCGCGCTACAGTTGGCGCCGATGCTCGCCGGCACGCTCATTTCCGCCGGCGTGGGCTACCTGGTCCTGTTCCGCACCAACCGCAGCGCTCGCGAAAACGTCCTGTTCCTGATCATGATGTACGTCATCGGCGCCGGCTGGGGCCTCATCCTATCCGCCTTTGGCCTCTAAGTAGGCTTAACAAAACGGGCTTCAAAATAGCCATGCTCGGCGCCGGCACAATGCGGGGCGCATGGCATTTTGAAGCCCGTTTTTTGTTGAGCCATGGATCCTGAGTGCTTGCACCGCCCAAAACAAAAAGGCAGATTTCCGGGCATATCCCAAAAATCTGCCTTGGTTAGCGTAACAGCTCGGTGAGGTTGCGTTTAAAGCGGGCTCGGTCCTCGCTGGTGAAGACTGCCGGCCCGCGGGTGCGTCCCCCGGCGCGGCGCACCTTCTTTTCCTCGTGGCGAATAAACAGTTGCATGTCGATGGTCGCCTTATCGTAGACGCGCCCGCGCACGCCGATGGCGGCGGCATCGCGTCCGAGCACCATGCTCGCCAGGCCTATGTCTTGTGTCACGACCACGTCGCCAGCCTGCAAGCGCTCGACAATGGCAAAGTCGGCGCTATCGGTTCCCACACTCACATCGAGCGTCGTGACCCAAAAGCCCCGACGCGCGTGCTCGGCATCGCGCGGATCGTCGCGGCGAATGTGGCGTTCCAGGTTCTGCGTGCTGTTGCCGGCGATAACAACGGCGACGCCCGCCCGCCGCGCGCAGTCAATCGACTCGCGCGTGACCGGGCAGGCGTCGGCATCAATAAAAAGTGTCTTTGGCATCTAACGCACCAGTTTGCCAAACTGAATGGCGCGGACAATCAGCGCCACGCCAAACACCAGCAGCGCGGCGCCGCTAAAGATGACGAGCATCTTGGCCGACCACAGCGGATAGATAAACACGAACATGCCCGCGATGATGGAGAGTGCGCCGCTCAGGATGGCGAGGGCGCGGTTGGCGGAAAGCTCGGATTCCAGAATCGACATGACGCCCTCGACGATCCAGCCAAAGCCGGCGACGACCACTACAAGCGTGGTGAGCGTCGCGGTCGAGAAGGCCTGATTGCGCAGGATTATGACGCCGCCCAGAATGATGAGCAGGTTGGAGATGATGCTCGTAACGCGCCAGCCGGTGGGCAACAGCGGCTCGAAAACAGCGGTAAACAGCCTGATCGCGGCCGTGATCACAAAGTAGAAGCCCAAGACGGTCGTTAGGAAGACGAGGGACTTGGCGGGCGCAAACAGCAGTGCGATGCCGGCGACGAGCGCCAAGACACCCGTGATGGCGTAAATCCAGCGCACGGCCTTGACGGCCTTGCCTGCCATGCTTTTCTCGTCAAATCCAAACGCGCTCGATTGCTTGTCATCGTTCTTAAAGATGCCCATGATGTCTCCTTTCCGTGCGGCGTAAGCCGTAGCTCTTGCAACCAGTATCGCCCAAGGGCGCCGTCGCGTGAGGCGGGAGGGGCGAATGGGAGCCTCACCTTCGCGAATTGTTATCTTTGTTCCCGTTTGGATTTGGGATATTCAACAGGTGTAGAACATTGCAGCTCTGTTCGTTATTGCCTACGTTTTAGGTTAGATTTTCTTAAGGACAATTGGCTTGTATTGGGGGTCCCTATGAACGAAGCAGTTCCCGCGGTGCCGTCGAGCGCCGAGTCGATGGCAAAGCAGGGTTGCGAAAAGCTTGGCCTGGACACATTTGACGCGCTGGTCCGCCGCGCCCGCACGTGCCGTCGGTTTGACGAGTCCATGCGCGTACCGCGCGAGTTTTTGCTCGAGCTGGCGGAGCTGGCGCACCTGGCCCCTTGCGGCGCCAACGCTCAGCGCCTGCGCTTTCATGTGGTGAGCGGTGCAGAGGACTGCGCGCGCGTGTTTGACGAACTTGCATGGGCCGGCGCGCTCAAGGATTGGCCGGGTCCCGATGAGGGCGAGCGCCCGACCGGTTACATCGCGATTCTTGCCGAGCGCGCTGTTCCGGGTAAGCCCGCCGCGCCCATCACCGAGGTCGACACGGGCATTGCCGCGCAGACGATGATGCTCGCCGCTCGCAGCGCCACGCCCGAGGTGGCGGCATGCATGTTTAAGGCCTTTACGCCCCGCGCGATCGACGCCATGGGGCTCGATAACGACAAATACGAGCTCAAGTTGATCATGGCGTTTGGCGTTCCGGCCGAGACACAGGTGATCGATGCGATCGACTCCAACCCGGATGGCTCAATTAATTATTGGCGTGACGAGGCACAGGTGCACCACGTACCCAAGCGTCCGCTTGCCGACGTACTGGTGTAGTTACGCGTCGTTGCGGCGCGATTCGGCGGTGAACCACCACAAAGGTGCCTGTCCCCTTTGTGGTGGTGCGAGGGGAGGGCGTGTGGCCGATCTGTATTTGGTACGGCATGGGCAGACCGAGCTCAATGTGAAGAACATTTTGCAGGGCTGGCATGATTCGCCGTTGACGGCGCGCGGGCGCGAGCAAGCGCTGGCGACACGTGCGGCGTTCGAGGACCGCGGCGTGACCTTTGACCATGTGTATTCCTCCCCGTTGGGTCGGGCGCGGCGTACGGCTGAGCTAATTGCTGGTGAGGGCCGTTCGATAGAGCTGGTCAACGACCTGCGCGAGTGGCATTTGGGCTCGCTGGAGGGTACATCAAATCGCAAGATGCCGCCGCAGCCCTGGGGTGATTATCCGGTGGCCTTTGGTGGCGAGTCGGAAAGCGAGCTTCGCGCACGTATGGTCGCGGCGCTGTCCCGCATCATGGCCCGGCCCCGGCACGACAGCGTGCTGGCCGTCTCCCACGGCTCAGCCTGTCAGGAGTTTCTTAGATGCGTGACTGGCGGGGGAGAGCATCCCGACAACGGTGCCGTGCTTCATTTTGACTATTGCGACGGGGCGTTTTCGCTCTTGGGTTGGTAACAAACGAAAGGACCCCCTATGAATAAAGATCTGTATCTGGTCCGTCATGGACAGACGATATTCAACCTCAAGCGTATTATTCAGGGCTGGAGTGACTCGCCGCTTACGCAGCTGGGATGCGACCAGGCGGCGCGCGCCGGCATGTTTTTGCGTGCGCGCGGCATTGAGCCCGACTACGCCTACACCTCCACGCTTCATCGCACCGAGCAGACTATCGCCAACTTGTGGCCGGGCTTGGCGTACGAGCGCCTGGACGGCCTGCGTGAGTGGTTCTTTGGCGACTTTGAGGCCGAGCGCGTGATGCTCATGCCCGAGCGCCCGTGGCGCGACTTCTATCGCCAGTTTGGCGGCGAGGGCCAGATGCAGGTGCGCGAGCGCATGGTGGCGACGTTGACCGAGCTTATGCAGCGTCCGGACCATACGTGCGTGCTCGCGGTAAGCCATGGCTCGGCTATCAAGGAGTTTATGGATCACGTGAAGGGCGCGGCGGCAGACGAGCGCGACCGTGTGCCGGGCAACTGCTCGGTGCTGCATTTTGTGTTTGATGATGCGACGGATACGTTTGAACTTGTTGAGATCTTTACGCAGGAAGACTACGCGCGCGAGCTGGGACTTGAGCCGCTCGTGGCGGCGGCAGGTCCGCAGCGTGGATAACGCTGACGTTGCGGCCCGGTTTACCGGCGTAATTGTTTGATGCGAAAAGGGCGGAGGTGCATGCGTTTGCTGCATCTCCGCCCCTTGTTTGTTTGGATGCTGGGTTTTCCAGCTTAGCGTTTGAGTTCGCTAGAACCGTGAGACCTGGTGAGTGAGCAGACCCGTCGGAACCTGCGGCGCGCTGCCGCTGACCTGCGCGGCGGGGAACAGCACGGCTACAGCAAAGTTGAACGGCTCTTTGCCAGAGTAGGCGCCGGCAGCGCGGGCCTCGTCGGCCAGAATCTGCGATGCCCCAGCCAGTGCGGCGACATAGGCGGAGTCACCGGCGAACACCGGGTCGGGCGCCTGATCGAGCATGGCACGGATGGCGGCAACGGCGTCCTCGCGCTTGACCTCCCACACGCGATGTGTGACGCCCGCGGGATCGGTGACGGCGTAGAGCGATGCGCCCTCTTTGGCAGCGCTCAAAATGATATCCATGACGGGCGACGCCTCGTAGGCGAGCGACACGGGGCGCGGCTGCACCTTGAGCTCGGCGATCGCGCGCGCGGTGGCGAGTGCGTCGATGCTCTCGGCGGCAGCCTCGTCGCCGCCCGTCAGCACGTTAACCGGGCAAATCGCCACGACACCCGTCACGCGTCCCGGCTCTCCGGAGCATTCGTACACGTAATACGCCGCGCCCGGATCTTTGAGCATAAGCCCATCGGTAATCGCGCCGCGCAGGGCTCCGCTGTCACTCAGGATGCTGTCCATCGCAGGCAGCGCCTCGAGCACGCGGTCCTGAGCTGGGCGGATGCAGGGAAACGGAAGTGCTTTCATGGGCGGTCCTAACGCGCGAGTCGGTTTGTTCGCGGCTTATTATGCCCCAACTTGGCCGCTTGCGTCCCAGAGCGTGTTATCGGCAAGCGCGATGAGCACGTTTTGGCAGCGAACGATATCGGCATGGGGCACATACTCGTTGGGCTTGTGCGCGAGCGCCAACGAGCCGGGGCCGTAGCTCATACAATTGCGGTTGCCTGTCTTGCCGGCAATGACGGCGGTATCGGTGTAGCCGGTAAAGAAGCCGACGGTCGTGTCCGCGTCCGTTACGTCATCGGCGGCACGCTTGAGCGCTGCTAGAAGGGGAGAGTTCGGGTTGCGCTCGATGGCGGGGCGGTCGCCCGTCACGGTGTAGCTGCCATGGCAACCGGGAACGGTGGCTTCGGCGACGGCGATGGCATGCTCGGCCATATTGATTGCGGCGGCCGTATCGGTCGGCGGGGTCAGGCGCATGTCGACCCAAACTTTGGCGCGGTCGGGTACGACGTAGGGGCGATATCCGCCCTCGATTTGGCCAAACGTGATGGTCGAAGGCCCCAGCTCATCGTGCGCGGGCAGCGCCGCAAACGCGCGACGAAGCGAACACACGACCTCGGCCATGGCGGCGACGGCGTCGGCGCCCTTCCAAGGCTGGCTCGCATGCGCCGTCACGCCAGCCATTTCAATCTCGAACCACGTGCGACCCTTGTGCGCCACCTGGATCTGCCCGTCGGTGGGCTCGGTGTCCAGCACCCATTCGCGCGAGCCGACCCAGCCAGCATCGATCGCGGCCTCTGAGCCGCGCATGAAGTCTTCCTCGTCGACCGAGCAGATGAGCGAAAAGCCGCGGCGTGGCAGCGCGCCATCCGCCGCCACGCGCTCGAGCGTATGGACCAGTGCGGCAATGGCGCAGGCCAGGCCACCCTTCATATCGCAGGCACCGCGGCCATAGAGTTTATCGTCGCGCACAACCGCCCCAAGCGGTTCGATGTCTGCGTCCCAGCCATCGCCCAAGGTGACGGTATCCATGTGGCAGATATAGATCAGCCGCGGCTCGTCGCTTTGGCCCGGCACGGTGACTTTAAGGTTGCGGCGCCCGGGCAGCACTTCGAGCTCCTCAATCTGCACGGCATCGAGCGCAGAACTATCAAGTTGTGCCAGCTGCTGCTCAATGAGCCTCTTAATGAAGCGCTCAATTTCATCCTCATACGCGCCCGGGTCTGAGCTGTCGATCCGCACAAGCTCCTGCGCAAGCCGCCAGGCAAAATCCTCATCAACCATATGCAACCTCACAATCAGTTTGCTTTCCAAACCGATTGTAAGCCTCCTGAGAGATCCGCGACGTGGGCGTGGCAGTATTTACCGTTCGCAGGCCGAGCCAGCGCGTTTGCCGTCCGAGCGGGTTCACAAGCGACGCAGCGGGTACGTACCCTTCATGGACGACATGCTGTGCGACATATCTGCCTTTCGGTATCACCGGATACCTCCACAGGTCTTGGCAATAATGCCGGACCCGCCCGATTCTGCGGACGATCCGCGCAGGGAGCACCTTTGCGAGCATCCGCTCGTCACGCATTTCCTGGGCACCCCGTTACACGTGTTGGCGCAGGGCAGCTGCGGACGTAAGGGCGATCGCATTGTCAGGCATGTTTGGAACGGGGAGAGGCCGTTTGATTCCATGCGACAGACAGAGTTTGGCCTCGATGTCGCGTCCCCGCTCTTTACCCTGCTGACCCTGGCTTCCTCGGTCTCAAACGAGCGTCTGATCATGTGCATGTATGAGATGTGCGGCACCTTTGCCGTGTGCAAGATCGCGCCTCAGGTAAACTCGGCACTTGAGCAGGCATATGGGAGCCGATGGAGTGATGCACGGTCGGGCTGGGAAAACGTAAAGGATGCCTCGGGGAATCCAACGGACTTGTGGAAACGACCTCCCCTGATTGAGCTCTCTGAACTTACCGAGTATGTCGATAAGATCCCGGGGCTCCGTGGCGCTAAATCGTTCACGCGTGCCGCGAAATGCATTACGGGGGTGGCGGCATCGCCGCTTGAGGTCCAGGCTTCGATGCTGTTTGGCCTTACGAGGTTGCGCGGTGGCGAAGGGCTGCGCCTTACCAATAACGTTGAGATTCGTATGACGCGCGGCGCCCGCCTGATTTCGGGGCTTGATAGGCGCTATGCCGATATTTTGCTGGCAAATAAGGACGGCAGCCGAGAGTGTCTGGTTGAATGCCAGGGCAAAGCCATTCACGGATCCATTGAATCCAAGATCTCGGACTCCGATCGAACGACGGCCTTGCAAGCCATGGGATATCCCGTCGTTCTGATGACCTATGGTCAGCTGGCCGACTCCGATGCCTTCCGCGTGGTAATGGAGCTCATCATGTCCTATCTCGATGTGCCGCTGAAAGACAAGACGCCGCGACAGCAGGAGCTCGAACGGCGGCTTCGTGAGGAGATTTTTATCGATTGGGCAGGAATGTAGCCGCGCGGGTGGAAAACGGTCGCGCGGACTAGAGTTTTGGTCGCAAAAAAGGCTTCGATTTTGCCTTGGGGGGCCTTAAAAATGCTATCTAGAATAAGTTGTTTCGGAAAATCGACAGTCAACTTACATTCGGCACATAGAGATCGATTTTTACCTATTAAAGTCCCTGATAAAGCTGTTTATCAAAGCGGGTGTGCTTAGCGACTTGAGCCTCACTATCGATTATCTGAAAAAACTTGTTCTGGGTATCATTTTAAAGTCGTCCGGAGCAACAAAATCGGCCCCCGTTTCGTGAAAACGGGGGCCGAATGGGCTTCGTGGCCTGTCTGACTGGCTTGGCGTCGGCGCTATTTAATCACGCGCACGCGATACATCGACGGAATCTGCTTGAGCGCCTCGATCGTGCTGCTGTCCAGGTGCTCGTCGGTGTCGAACATGGTGTAGGCGTTCTCGCCAGCGGACTCGTTGGTCATACGCTGCACGTTGGCGTTGTCCTTGGCGAGAATGGCCGTGATCTGGCCGATCATGTTGGGCACGTTGGCGTGCAGGCAGGCGATGCGGCTCGCGGCGCGCGCCTTGCCCATGCTGCAGGCGGGGTAGTTGACGCTGTGCGCGATGTTGCCGTTCTCCAAGTAATCCTTGAGCTCGCTGATGGCCATATCGGCGCAGTTGGCCTCGGCCTCGCCAGTGCCGGCCCCCGAGTGCGTGGTGATAAACGTGTTGGGCATCTTGACGGTCTTGGGCGTGGCAAAGTCGCAGCTAAACCAGCTCAGCTTGCCCTCGCGCAGGGCAGCGTCGACGGCGTCCTCGTCAATGATGGTTTCGCGCGCGTAGTTGATGAGCACGGCGCCGGGTGCCAGCAGGTTAATCTGCTCGGTGCTGATCATGCCGATGGTGTCTGCCTTGCTGGGCACGTGCACGGTGAGGTAGTCGCAGCCGCGGCAGAGATCCTCGAGCGTGCCCACGCGCTGCACCTCGCGGCTCAGCACCCACGCGTGCTCAACGGAAATGAACGGGTCGTAGCCGTAAACGTCCATGCCCAGATCGACGCAGGCGTTGGCTACCTTGGAGCCCACGTTGCCCAGGCCGATGACGCCGATGCGCTTGCCCTTGAGCTCGCGGCCCACAAAGGCCTTCTTGGCCTTCTCGGCATCGACCTGAATCTCGGGGTCGTCGGCGTTGTCGCGCACCCAGTTCATCGACTGCACTACGCCGCGGCTCGAAAGCACCAGCATGCCCAGGACGAGCTCCTTGACGGCGTTGCTGTTGGCTCCGGGGGAGTTAAAGACGACGACGCCCTTCTTGGCGTACTCCTCGACGGGGATGTTGTTGACGCCGGCGCCGCAGCGGGCGATGGCGCGGATGCCCTCGGGCAGCTCGTAGCCGTGCAGGTCGGTGGAGCGCATCAGGATGGCGTCGGCCTCCTCGGCGGTGCCAACAAACTCGTAGCCCTCGCCAAATTCGACCTTGCCGTCCTTGGTAATGTCGTCGATGGTTTTGATCTTGCGCATGAAAAACTCCTTAGCAGGTTTTGATCTAAACAGGGTGGTCTGAGGTGGCTGGTCGGCCCGCGGGTTGCGGGCTAGTTAGATTGCGGGCTCAAACTATGCTGCGCTTCGAAGTCCTTCATGTACGATGCCAGTGCCTGCACGTCTTCCATGGTCACGGCGTTGTAGACGCTGGCGCGCATACCGCCCACCAGGCGATGGCCCTTGACGTTTTGAATCTGGTGCTCGGCCGCGCCTGCGACAAAGGCCGCGTCGAGCTCGGTGTCGCCGGTGCGGAAGGTGACGTTGGCGATGGAGCGGCTGTCGGTCTGCGTGGTGCCATGGAACAGCTCGCTGTGCTCGAGCAGGTCGTAGAGCAGGTTGGCCTTGGCCCAGTTGCGCTCGGCCATGGCGGCAAGTCCACCGGTCTGTTCAACCCAACGGAACGCCTTGCCGCACACGTAGATGCCAAAGGTGTTGGGCGTGTTGAGCATGGAGCCCTTGGCGGCCTGGGTCTTAAGGTCCAGGTACTGCGGCGTCTGCGCAAAGGCCGGACCGTCGGCGATCAGGTCGTCGCGCACGATAACCACGGTCACGCCCGCGGCGCCGGCGTTTTTCTGCGCGCCGGCGTAGATGAGTCCGTAGCGTTCGACGTCGAGCGGCTGCGACAAAAAGCAGCTCGAGACATCGGCGACCAGCGGTACGTCGCCACAGTTGGGCAGCTCGTGGTACATGGTGCCAAAGATGGTGTTGTTCTGGCAGATGTAGACGTAGTCGAGCCCGCCGCCCGCGGCCTCGGCGGCAATGCGCGCGTTGATGTCGGCCATGTCGGGGATGCGGTCGAAGTTGGTGTCCTCGGAGCTCGCGAGCAGCACGGCCTCGCCGTACTTGGCGGCCTCTTTGTACGCCTTGTTGGCAAAGTTGCCGGTCACGACGTAGCCGGCGCGGCCGCGGCGCATGAGGTTCATGGGGATGCCCGCAAACTGTAGCGTGGCGCCGCCCTGCAAAAACAGGACACGGTAGTTGTCGGGGATGCTCAGCAGGCGGCGCAGGGTTGCCTCGGCGTCGTCGATGATCTGCTGGTACATGCTAGATCGATGGGTCATCTCGAGCACGGACATGCCGCAACCGCGGTAGTCCATCATCTCGTCGGCGATCTCGGCGAGCACGCTTGTGGGCAGTGCGGCCGGGCCAGCTGAGAAGTTGTGCACACGTGCCATCTTCTAGTTCCCCCTCGTAGTCGTTTGAACGTTCGGGATACTTTAGCACAGTGGAGCGCCAGGCGCGACTGCATCACGGTAAAACTCGAGTGCGCCGCTATGATTTACAGGATGGTTACATGGGGGAGAGGGCTTATCTCGAGGCTCGCATCCGATCCGCCTCGGCCTTCGCTTGTTTCCAGGGGCGCACACGACCGTTGGTGAGGTCGTCGTAACCATGAGCGATGGTACGTTGAATGTGATCTTCGCGTTCCTGAATGGTAGTTAGCGCGCGCGTCTGATCAGAAATAGGCTTTACGACAGGCATATGAAACTCCTTACATAGAAGCATATGTATAACTCTATGTTGAATATAGCGGAGGATGGCGTTGGGCGTGTGCGTGCCTGCATTCGTAAGCGCGGTTGTCTGGCAAGTGTGATTTGGGGCGACCTCGGCAAAGCTTCTGAGCTGCGAAAATGACCGTTAACCGGATTTAATTTTGTTGCTCAACATTTGACACTCTGGGCGTGGTAACTTTTTTACCAACAGGTATGATTATTGTCATGTGCGCCGCGCCTGCCTGCCGGGTTGCGGCGCACTTGTGACAGCCTTTGACACCCTTGGAGCGTGTACTGTGGATGTAACCACAAAAAGCGTTCGGGGGGGGGGTGCTCACCCGCGAGCAATTCCTCCCGCATGAGATGCGCATCGTCGCTGCCCTTCGTATGCAGGGCGCAAGCGACGAGCAGGTCATTGTACGCGTAAAGAGCGAGAACCTCTTTCAATATCCCACGGAGCGCATGGTCGCCAACCGCGCGACCGTGTGCCTTCGCCGCCTTGACGCCATGGTGCCCACGGACGCCGTATGCGCCGCGCGCGGCATCGACCCCAAAACCGCCGTCGAGGCTGCGTCATCCCTAACCAGGCTCATGGCATCCGGTACTCCCACGCAGACGGACCAGGCCATCTTCTACAGCATGATCTGCCGCTACGATATCGTGCGCGAGCTCGTGCTCGTCGAGGTAGGGGAGCGCCTACAAAACTTCGATTATGCCTTTACGGCGGTTGACCTCAACGCCTTTATGACACGCTTTACCACGGAGTATCCGGACGCGGCCCGCTGGACTGAGGCCACGGTCAAGCGCATTAAGGGCTCGCTCCGCCAGACGCTCCGCCATGCCGGCCTTATCGGCGAGGGCCAGGGCCCGGAGTCCGAGCGCCTGTCACCACTCTTCCTCGATTCCGATGTCGAGCGAGTCTTGGTTCAGCTGGGCGAGCAGTCGCTTATCGCGGCCCTTACCGGCAGGGCGGTGATGTAGCGTGGCTCCCGTCAAAAGCGCCGTCGACCCTGTTATCACCCCGGCGACCGATCTCACCACCAATATCGGCATCCATTCCCGCAAGAGCGTCGTGGCGGCGCATGCCCGCTCCGAGCGCGCCTGTCAGGAATTTGAGCGCCGTGCGCAGCTTCTGCGCGAGTGCCTGTGCAGCGAGGACTTTTTGGCCAACAAGGGCATAGGCAATGAGATCGGCTTCCACACTTTTTGTTATGACCCCGCGCTGGAGTTTGAGGCGCGTGCATTATTTGACACCCTTTCACGCGATGCCGAGGCCGACAAGCTTCCGTGCACGCTCAAGGTCGTGAACCTTTACGACGCCGTGCTGGCAATTCTCGAAAAGCGCCGTGTCCTCAAGGCTATCCCGCACCAAGAGGAGCGCCGCGGTACCCAGCGCGTGCTCGAGGACGTGGCCAAGTTCGCCTCGCCCGAGAAAGTCGCCGCGTACATCCTTGAGCAGACCGAACCGCACGCGCCTGGAGACGTCGTTCTCCTTACTGGCGCGGGCGAGGTTTTCCCGTTCTTTCGCATACACACGCTTCTCCACTGCATGCTTGCGGATTTTGATGAGGTGCCTGTGGTCGCCGCCTATCCGGGCAGTTTCAACGGCTCTTCTTTCCAGCTCTTTAACCGTCTGCCGGCCGACAACTACTACCGCGCCATCGATATCTCGTAAGCACGGCTCCCCGCAGGCAAGTCCCTGCCGCCGGTAACAACCCTTTGCCATAGCGTTCCCAAACCCAAAGGAGCATCCATGGACAACACGATCATTCGCGACCTCTTTGCTAAAGACATCAACCGCTCCATCAACGGCGTGGTCAAGGTCCAGGATTCAAAAGATGGGTCCATCCGCCAGGAGCTTGACGAGTACGTGGTGACGCGCGAGTTGCAGAGGCACTTTGCCACGTTCTTCAAGGCCTACGGCGATGCCATCGATGTGCCCACCGACAAGATCGGTGTGTGGATCAGTGGTTTCTTCGGTTCCGGTAAATCGCACTTCCTCAAGATGCTTAGCTACCTGCTCGAGAATCGCCAGATCGGCGGCAAGAGCGCCATCCGCTACTTTGACGGCAAGATCGTCGACCCCATGGTCGAGGCTGCCATGGAGCGCGCCTGCTCGGTGTCCACGCAGGCCATCCTCTTTAACATCGATAGCAAGGCGGGCCAGTGGAAGCAGGGCGATACGGCTCCCACGGCGCTGCTTCGCGGCTTTGAGCGCATGTTCTACGAGGCGCGCGGCTTCTACGGTGAGGACCTAAAGCTTGCAAAGCTCGAGGAACACATCGATTCCCTGGGCAAGACCCAGGAGTTCCGCGAGGCCTTTGAGCGCGTCAACGGCGAGTCCTGGCTCCAGACCCGCGATACCTACAGCTACTTTGAGGACGACGTCGTCGAGGTGCTGCAGAGCGTGCTCGGCATGAGCGAAAAGGCCGCATGGAACTGGCTCGAGGGTTCTGAGGACGAGGTTTTGGCCCCTGATGTCTTTGCCAAAAAGGTCAAGGACTACGTGGACGCTCAGGCAGCGGCCCACGGCGGCAACTTCCGTTTGCTCTTTATGGTCGACGAGGTGGGTCAGTTTATTACAAACGACCAGGACCCAAGCCTTATGCTGAGCCTTCAGACCATCGTCGAGGAGTTGGGTGCCGCCTGCGGTGGCCGCGTGTGGGTGATGGTCACGAGCCAGGAGGCCATCGACAACCTGAGCCTGCCCGTGGGCAACGACTTTTCAAAGATCCAAGGCCGTTTCAATACCCGACTTTCGCTCTCCAGCTCCAGCGTGGACGAGGTCATCCAGCGCCGTGTGCTCGAGAAGACCGCGCCGGTGGCCGATATGCTTGCACAGGTCTACGAGCAAGACGCCGCCGTGCTTAAAAACAACTTTACCTTTGAGGGTGGCTCGCGCTCCGACCTTGCCGGCTACGCCAACTCCAAGGATTTTGTGGCCAGCTACCCGTTTGTGGGCTACCAGTTTAAGCTCCTGCCCGACGTGATGACCGAGGTGCGCAAGCACGGTGTCAAGGCCAAGCACATGTCAACGGGCGAGCGCTCCATGCTGAGCGCGTTCCAGGAGAGCGCTCAGGCCATCCAGCATGACCAGACCGGTGCGCTCGTGCCGTTCTGGCGCTTCTTCGATACTATCTCCAAAGACCTTGAGCACGGCATCATCCAGGTCCTCGACCGCGCGGTCCGCGCGGCCGAGGACGCAAAGGGCCTTGAACCCTACGACGTTCAGGTACTCAGGCTCCTGTACCTGATTCGTTACATCGGCTACGTCAAGGCCACGGTCGAGAACATCTCCATCTTCATGATCGACGGCCTCGACGTGGACAAGCGCGCCCTCAAGGACCGCGTCAAGGAGTCCCTTGCCCGGCTGGAGCGCGAGAACTACGTGGCGCGCCAGGGCGATACCTATAGCTTCCTCACCGACGAGGAGCAGGAGATAGCGCAGGAGATCGCACGCACCCCAATCGATAACGCGCAGGTGATCGAGTCTATCAAAAAGCGCCTGTTCGACAGCATCTACATCGCGCGTAAACTCAACCGCGGGGCCAACGACTTCCCGTTTGACCGTTATGTGGACGGCTCAATCCACGGTGGCAGCATGGGCGGCATGGAGCTTTGCGTGGCGACTATGGCGAGCGACCTGGGCCGTGCGGACGATACCGAGTTGGCCTTGGCTTCTTCGGGCAAGGCCATCGTGGTCTTGAGCGACGAGGAGGATTATTGGGAGACGCTCGTCAAAGCCGCCAAGATCCGCAAGTACGCCAAGACGCGAAATCTTCAGGAACTCCAGCCGAGTACGCGCCAGATCGTCGAGTCCAAGATGCGCGAGGCTGCCCATAACGAGAAAGAGGCCGATACCCTTTTGAGCGAGGCCGTGCTCCATGCACGTTGCGCGGTCGACAGCCGCATGGTCGAGGTCCGTGCTACCAAGCCCGCCCAGGTCTTTGAGCAGGTGCTGGCGCAACTGTGCGATGTTGTCTTTGAAAAGGCTGGCTACATCGGTGCGCCGGTCACGAGCGACTCCGATATCCGCTCCACGCTGGCGGGCAACGTTCAAGTGGGGCTTGATGGCATGGACGCGGGCAACACGCGTGCACTCAAAGAGATCGAGGATTACCTTAGGCTCTGTTAGACCAGGATTGACATACATGTGTCCCCACGGTGCCATATCGTTGACCCCATAGACCGCGATGATGGGGGCAGCATGAACGCCGAAGAC
>JAIHVJ010000181.1 GCA_022720335.1 Collinsella sp. | reverse complement strand
CGCCCGTGAGCTTGCGGCTGCCGGGGAAGTGACAGCTTTGGTAGACGCGGCTGCCCTGGGTTTTGCCGACAGCGATAGTGAGCGGATCCTGGCGGGCTCGCGTGGCGAGATCCCCGCCGAGGCGCGATTGGCGCGCCTGTGGGTGGACGGTCCTGTACCGGGAGACGTGATGTGCCCGTTAGGGATGAGTGGTCGAAGCAAGAAAGTATCCGACTTGCTAGGTGAGGCTCGCATTCCCGTTTCCGAGCGCGCCGGCGTGCCCATGGTGAGGACGGCGCCGGGGGGCGCCGTGGTGTGGGTCGCCGGAGTTCGCGCGGACGAGCGTTTTAAGTGCACGGCCGCAACGCGCGTGGCATATCTGCTCCGCGTGGTCGATGCGGAATAGCGTCCCACGTCAGCTATTCTGTGCGACGTTGACGGTATTCCCGCGCTGATGGCGTACGGGCTGGAAAATATACCCCGTGCGCTGCTAGAATGTGAAGTTCGCGTCCATACGGCGGTGTGTGGGCGATAAGCACAAGAAAGGGTTGTCATGGCTTCTCAACATCCGGATATCGAGAAGGTTCTGTTTACGCAGGAGGATATCGACGGTATCGTCTCTCGCCTAGGCGAGCAGATTACTCGCGACTACGCGGGTAAGGATCTGGTGCTGATTGCGGTCCTGCGCGGCGCCGTGGTCTTTATGGGCGACCTGATGCGCAAGATCGAGCTGCCGACCAACATCGATTTCATGGCTGTTTCGAGCTATGGCGACGGCGTGAAGTCCTCGGGTATCGTGCGTATCATTAAGGACCTGGATATCGACATCCGCGGTCGCGACGTGCTGATCGTCGAGGACATTCTGGACTCGGGCCTGACGCTCAAGTATCTGATGAAGAACCTCGAGAGCCGCAAGCCCGCTTCTCTGGAGGTCGCCGCCTTCCTGTGGAAGGACGTTGAGGACCGTACCTCGGCCATCACGCCCAAGTATGTTGGAACCCATTGCCCCGATGCCTTTGTGGTGGGCTACGGCCTCGACTATGCCGAGCGCTATCGTAACCTTCCGTATCTGGGCATTTTGAAACCGGAGGTTTATTCGTAAGATGCCCGACGACCGTAACGATAACAATCCCCAGACTCCCCGGGAGCCTAAGATCCCGGGGATGCCCGGAGGCAAGAAGCCCACGCGTACGGGCTGGCTGTATTTTATTTTGGCTTGCGCGCTCCTGGGCTACGCCTTCTTTAACATGGGCTCCGGCTTTGCCAATTCCAGCAATACCGTAAAGCTCGCGACGAGCGAGATGGTGAGCGCCATCAAGCAGGATCGCGTCGAAGATCTGACCTATACGGTTCAAGACGGAAGCGTGACGGGTCATTACTGGAAGACGAAGAAGGACAAGGGCGATACGAGCGAGCTCAAGAGCTTCTCCTCGACCTATGTCGGCTCCGATTCGCTTGCCGAGCTTATGGCGGAGCACCCCGATACCAAGTACATCGTCAACACCAACGATCCCGATTTTTGGGGCGACCTGGCGATGAGCGTGCTTCCGACGATCGCCCTTATCGCCATCATGTTCTACTTTATGCGCCAGATGATGGGCGCCAACAACAGGAACATGCAGTTTGGCAAGACCAACGCCAAGACCAACGAGGCCACGCGCCCCAAGGTCAAGTTTGAAGACGTTGCCGGCGTGGACGAGGCAGTCGAGGAGCTCGAGGAGATCCGTGACTTTTTGAGCGATCCGGATCGCTATCGCAAACTGGGCGCCAAGATCCCGCGTGGCGTGTTGCTGGTGGGCCCTCCGGGCACCGGTAAAACGCTGCTGGCCAAGGCCGTTGCCGGCGAGGCGGGTGTGCCGTTCTTTAGCATCTCTGGTTCCGACTTTGTCGAGATGTTCGTGGGTGTCGGCGCCAGCCGTGTGCGTGACCTCTTTAAGGAGGCCAAGTCCCAGGCTCCGTCGATCATCTTCATCGATGAGATCGATGCCGTGGGACGTCAGCGCGGAGCTGGTTTGGGCGGCGGTCACGACGAGCGCGAGCAGACGCTCAACCAGCTGCTGGTCGAGATGGACGGTTTTGAGGAGAGCGAGTCGGTCATTCTGATCGCTGCGACCAACCGTCCTGACATCCTGGATCCGGCATTGCTGCGTCCCGGTCGTTTTGACCGTCAGGTCACGGTCGACCGTCCGGATGTGAAGGGCCGCGAGCAGATCTTGCGCGTGCATGCCGAGAACAAGCCGATGGACGAGGACGTGAAGTTTGAGAAGCTCGCCCAGATGACCGTTGGCTTCACCGGTGCCGATTTGGCAAATCTGCTCAACGAGTCTGCGCTGCTGGCTGCCCGCCGCCATCGTTCCGTGATCTCGATGGACGAGGTCGAGGAATCGATGGAGTGCGTGATTGCCGGACCGCAACGCAAGGGTCGTGTGATGACCGAAGCCGAGCGCACCACGATTGCCTACCATGAGAGCGGCCATGCCCTGGTGGGTCACATCTTGGAGCATTCCGATCCGGTCCACAAGATCTCGATCGTCAGCCGCGGCCAGGCGCTGGGCTATACGCTGCAGCTTCCGCAGGAGGACCACTTCCTCAAGACCAAGAACGAGATGCTCGACGAGCTTGCCGTGTTCTTGGGCGGTCGCGTTGCCGAGGAGCTCATGTGCGACGACATCACGTCGGGCGCGAGCAACGACCTAGAGCGCGCGACCAAGATGGCGCGCGAGATGGTCACGCGCCTGGGCATGAGCGAGGAACTCGGCACACAAGTGTTTGGCGAGGCGCAGCATCAGGTGTTCCTTGGTCGCGATTACGCCGATCACCAGGATTACTCCGAGGAGACGGCGCGCCGCATCGATATCGAGGTTCAGCGCATCATGCGCGAGGCCCATCGCCGTGCGGTCGAGATTTTGGATGCCCGTCGCGATCAGCTCGACCTGATGGCGAAGGTGCTGCTTGAGCGTGAGACCGTCGAAGGCGACGCCGTGAACGCCCTGCTCGACAATGAGTGGGATGCCTACCTTGAGCGCGAGGGCGATATCCTGGCGGCCAAGGAGGAGCGCAACGCCAAGGCGGCCGGCATGCCGACCAAGAAACGCGCGCCTCGTATGAGCGAGGAGGAGCTGGCGGCTGATGCCGCGGCTTTTGCGCAGGCGGCCATGCAGGAGGATGCAGAAGCCGCATCCGATGATGCCGGCGATGACTGTGCCGTCGATGCCGGTGCCGACACCGACGCCGACAAATAGCCTTTGTGGCGAAAGCCTCCGCGGGGAAACCTGCGGAGGCTTTTTCTTTTGAGCGATATGGGGCCGTCTGTTGATTGGGGACAGACTTAAATGAGCGTTTTCACGCATTTAAGTCTGTCCCCAATCAACATTGCTGCGGCACTTTGCTCGGCTAAAGCGTACAATAGCGCCTATGCGAAAGGGGAACAGATGATCAACGAAACTATGTATGCTCGCGGCGCGGAAAGCTCCATCATCCGTGAGATTTTTAGCTATGGCCTTGAGCGCAAGGCGCAGATCGGTGCGGAAAACGTATTCGATTTTTCGCTGGGCAATCCGAGCGTTCCGGCGCCCGCTGCTGTGGCTGAGTCGATTAAGAAGGC
>JAIHVJ010000180.1 GCA_022720335.1 Collinsella sp. | reverse complement strand
CACCATCACCATCACCGAGAAGTTCAAGGACGAGTGGGGCGACATCGGTTTTGTCGTCAACATCACCAACAAGAGCGACAAGGACCTGACCTTCTACGCTCCTTCCGGCAAGACCAACATCAACGGCACCATGAAGGAACCCTGGTTCTCGGCTCACCTGATGCCCGGCACCAACGCCACCGAGGAATTCACGTTCTCGAGCGGCGAGCTTGACAGCCTTGACGACCTGGTCAACACGACCATCGGCATCGACGCCTACCTGACCGATTCCTACGAGGACGTCGCCTCCTACAGCGCAACCATCGCGTAGCGGCACGTAACATCAGCCGCGGATTGGCGGACACATCCGCACACACCAGACGGTGCTGCAGGAGTTGATCCTGCAGCACCGTCGCTTTATGCCGACGGCACTGCCCATACAAGCAGGCCGCCCGCCGTTTTTAGATGCGAAACGGTGGGCGGCCTATCTTTGCGGCGCCGGAACACGGGTGAGCGCGTCGATTACGGGCGCTCCATGTTGGGAACGATGCTGCCCTCGGTCACCGCATGCACGGCCAGGCGCATGATGTTGTCGTAGCCGGTCTTGCTCAGGATCTCCGAGATGCGGCGCTTGATGGTGCCCTCACTCATAAACAGCTCGGCCGCGATCTCGCGACGACTTTTGCCCTCGCAGGCAAGGCGCAAAATCGATAGCTCGACATCGTCGAGGGCTGCTGTGCCCGAAAAAATGCTCTCGGGCGGCTTGGGAAACGTGCAGTAGCCAGCCAACGTGGAGCGCATCACGGCGAACAGCTCGTCGATACCGACGTTCTTGTACACAAAGCTATCGACGCTCGCCTCGCGGGCCTGATCGACAAAGGTGATCTCGGGCATGCCTGTCATGATAATGATGCGACACTCGGGCAGCTGCTCCTTGATGCGTGCCGCCGCCACGATGCCGTTTGAATCGTGTTCGGTGCACACGTCCATCAGTATCATGTCCGGGCGCTCCTTGAGCGCGACACCCAAGGCCTCGGAGGCATCGGCGATCGCGGCAACGACGGTCATATCGGGCTGGTCGCCAACGGAGCGCGCCAGGCTCTCGCGCAGGATGGCCTGATCTTCGACAATTAACACGCGGATCATGAGTTTCTCCTTTGGGACGTGTCGTTGGCGTTAAGCGGAACGGATACCGTAAGCGTAAAGGGCGGGGTGGCGTGGACCTCTAGGCTGCCACCCAGATCTTGCGCGACATGCCTCATACCTGGGATACCCGTTCCCTCGCGATACGATACGGGGGCCGGGGACCCGTCGTTAGAAATCGTCATGTGCGCGACGGCGTCAGCGTCCGTCCCCTCCTGCCACAAGCGCACATGGACCCGATGCGCCTGCGCATGCTTGGTGGCATTGGTCGAGGCTTCGCGGATAATCTGCAAAAAGGCTGCCGCGACACGCACGTCGCTTGGCAGCTCGCCCTCCACATCGATCTGCACGCTCACCAGGCCAAAGGCATGGACGATATCGCCCAGTTGCTCTGCCGGTTCGGTGTCGCCCCCGCTGCGCAGATCGGCAGCGATTGAGCGCAGCAGCGGGTCGATCTGCTCGAGTGACTCGTCATCCAGGCGCCCCTCCTCCAGATAGCGATGGAGGATGGACAGGCGCTGCCCGATCACGTCGTGCACGCGAGCGCGCATACGCAGATAGGCCGCATTGTCGGCAACTTTTTTGACTTCCTCGATCTGGGCCTGGAGCTCTTGACCCGCGAGCTCAAGCAGGTGGTTGGCTTGCGCCAAACGATCGTGAGCATGCGCGTACTCTGTTACATCCAAACCGATAATGCGCTCGAAGAGGCGGCCAGAAACCATAACGTCATCGTGCACAAACAAGCGAATCTCGGCGGGAGAAACCTCGACCACAACGCGCGCCTCATCAAAGCGGTCCAAATTGATGCGCACGCGGCTCTGGCTGCTTTCGGGCATTTGCATGCTGAGCTTGCGCAGGTCGTTCCATGTACCGCTCATATCGCCTAGGTCGGTGGGCATATGAAGCTCCACCAGGTTTTTGCGCATGCAGCGGTTCATGAGCAGTGGACGGCCCCTCGAGTCCAGATACAGGATGCCCACGGGAATCACGTTGATGGTTTCGATCGTCGAGAACGCGGTGATATCCTCCTGGCGGTTACGGACGTCCATCAAGAGCGCCGCGACGGAACGGAACAGGAAGAACGCTCCCTCTGCGATAAGGACAACGGCCCACACCGAGCCCATGGCAAAAACCACCGGCGGTGTCACGGCGCCAACAAGCAGCAGCTCGGCCAGCATGACAGGGCGACGATAGTGCACCATAAGGACCACGCCATAGGCAAAGATCGCGGCATTGAGCCACAGCACTCCGCCCATTGCCCTGGCGCAAACGTCAAGCGGCGCCACCAGATACGAGCCAGACGACGCGAATAAGATGAGCGCCGAAATCATCAGGTGAAGCACAAGGCTCGTCTCGTAGGCGCAAATCACCTTACGGTTATAGGACGAGCGGCGCGATGCGATGAGCGGGACGTGGATCATCTGCAGACACGCAGCCAGGGCAAAGACAACATCGAGCGCAACGATTTGGGGAAGGATGAACGAAATCTGCATCGTCACTCACCCGCCCTCGGCATCAAGACGATCATGCGCAGCTGGCCGGGCTCGCCCTCAAGGCGGTATGCCACGTTGCGCCCTTGCAGAGCGCTTTCGAGCTCTTGCGCAGCGGACGTCTGCGAAAGATCTTCATCATCGTTGGAAAAAAGCGTGGCGCGCAGCTCGACACTGCACCGGTCATGGTCGCCCAAGTGATACATAAGCGCCGGATGGTCGGTGGTGTAGGCAAAAAACGCAAAGTCATACACGCAGTCGTACAGGGCGCTTACCGTACTGGCGTGCATCGGGCGCCGTATGGCGATAATCGAAGCGCAATCGACATCGATGGTGCGCAGGTCGCTTGCGAGCTCATTGGCAATGAGTTGAATGCGGTCGCGATCAAAACCGCTCTCCCCGTGCTGCGCCAACGTGAGCGACCCTTTGCGCTTGCAATAGGCGACGAGCATCTTGGCGCGCTGCAGCATGCGGTAACGCTCGTGTGAAGACGCCTCGTCGGTCAACGGTGGCAGCGAGCTCAGCAGGTCGTACATCTCTTCGAACGCGCGGGCAAGCGCCTGGTCCACGTCTTGGACTAGCAAGGTCTCGGCCTCTTGATCTGCCAGATGCGTCTTAAGATCGTAGTCGGCCGTGAGCAGCTCATTTTGGCGCTGCAGCTCCATGCGACGATGTGCCAGTTCACGGTTAAGCTCGTTGAGCTCCGACACGTCTTGGGCAAGCAGGGCCGATCCGCCCAGCAGCGGAAAGGCTCGGTACATCACATCGGGATCGGACGCCACGGCAAAGATTTCCATCGCCACCACGCACAAGACGCAATAGACGAGCGAGAAGTTGAGCCTCCATGCCCAGGGCACGCGCAGAGCATACGAGATGGCAAAGAACGCACCACCCAACAAAACAAGCGCCGCCGTGCCCGAGAAACGTTGGATGCGAAAGGACGAGGACCGGCCCACCAGGATAAAAAAGGCCACGAAGTTAAAGGCCGTCCACACTAAGACGGCGAAATAGCCCCAGCCGTACGTGTAATCGTTGCTCCAGGTGTCGCTTGCACGGTCAAAGTGGAATACCTGCCGGTGGAAATCGTTGGTGAGCACAAAACCGATAAGTAGGATGGCCACGACCCACAAGATGCTGCGATAGCGACGGCCCGCACGGTGTTGTTCCAGCCCCGCAAGGCGCAGGCCGCACAGCTGGTAGAGCAGCGGAATGAGCGTCATGGGCACGTAGTACAGGTACCACAGCACGGTGGCATAGAACGGTGTGAACGACTTGTATTTGAGGATGACCTCAATCATCCAGAGGGCGCAGATGGTGGCGACGGCAACAAGGCGGCGGCGCAACACATAGTCCAAACAGCGCAGATAGACCGATACGCCCCAGATTGAAAATATAATTGCGGCGACAAGCAGCGGGAGAGAGCTCGAATGGACGAGCGCATCCACGACCTCTTCGGACACCTCGCTATAGGCGGGCACGGCGTTAGAAAGCTTGGGGTCGGAGGCAAACAGCGCCGGCAAGACTGCCAAAAGCATGAGGAACAGCACGGTGATGGCGCCGGCGATAGCAAAGACGCGGTGACGGTACACCTGATGTGTTATACCAACAAGGAATCGCGGCATGGCGAAGAGCCTGCCGCCCCTGGGATCCGCCACGGGTGCGGATCGGGCGGCCGCGTGGCCGATATGTCGCTCGCGGGTACCCATAGTGCTTTTAGTGTACCGACAGGCGGGCCCAAAAAGCGGGCCACATGTCCCAAAATCCGCCGACGGCGAGGGACGTCGCCAGCGACTAGTCGTTTAAGAACGTCCCCAATGACTAAGACAAAACGAGCGAGGATTTTTGGACGCCCAAATGGCGAGAGTGGATAATCTCCCACTTTGAGCCCACAAACAGGCTAAAAACGGGAGATTATCCACTCTCATTCTGCGGGCACTCATTTAAGTACGTCCCCAATGAGTGCTTTCACTTCTTTTAACAAAACGCCCGGCGGGCATTAACTGCTCGCCGGGCGTTTTGGTTAGTAGATGAAGCCGTAGCGCTTGGACATCTCGCCCGTGCCGGCCGAGACCAGGTCGATCGGACCCCAGGTGGTGTAACCCAGCAGGTCGACGCCGTCCTCGGTCACCGCGTCGCGCATCGCGGCGATGTGCTGGCGCAGGTAATCGATACGGTAGTCGTCGTTGATGGAGCCGTCCTCCTCGACAACATCCTTGGCGCCCAGACCGTTCTCGACCACAAACAGAGGCTTCTGATAGCGGTCGTACAGGTCGTTGAGGGTAATGCGGAAACCTAGCGGATCGATGGCCCAGCCCCACTGGCTCTGCTGCAGGTAGGGGTTCTTGGCACCGGCGAAGGCGTTGCCCTGGGTCTTCTCGACGTCGGGATTGTCGGCGCCCGCGGAGCAGCGGGTGCTGTAGTAGCTAAAGCTGATGAAGTCGACGGTGTTGTCGGCCAGGATCTCGCGGTCCTCGTCGGTCATGCCCACGTCGATGCCCAGACGCTCGAGCTTCTTGACGGCATAGGCCGGATAATAGCCGCGGCTCTGGACGTCGACGAAGAAGTAGTTGTCCTGGTTGTCGAGCTGGGCCTGGCGCACATCGCCCGGGCGGCAGCTGTAGGGGTAGTAGGTGCCGGCGGCGAGCATGCAGCCGATCTTGACCTCGGGGTCGATCTCGTGGGCGATCTTGGTGGCCCAAGCGCTGGCGACGAGCTCGTTGTGGGCGGCCAGGTACTCGACAGCCTCCTTGTTCTCGCCCTCCTCAAAGACCAGGCCGGCACCCATAAACGGCAGGTGCAGAATCATATTGATCTCGTTGAAGGTGAGCCAGTACTTCACCAGGCCCTTGTAGCGAGTGAAGATCGTGGTCGCGAGGTTCTTGTAGAAGTCGATGAGCTTGCGGTTGCGCCAGCCGCCGTATTCCTTGATGAGGTGGATCGGGCAGTCGAAGTGCGTGATGGTCACGAGCGGCTCGATGCCGTGCTTCTGGCACTCGCGGAACACGTCCTCGTAGAAGGCCAGGCCGGCCTCGTTGGGCTCGGTCTCGTCACCGTTGGGGAAGATGCGGGTCCAAGCCAGGCTCATGCGGAAGGTCTTAAAGCCCATCTCGGCAAAGAGGGCGATGTCCTCCTTGTAGTGATGGTAAAAATCGATGCCGGTCTGCGCGGGATAGTAATAGCCGTCCTCGAAGTCGAGCATCTTGCGCTGGCCGGAAACCACCGCGAAGCGCTCGGAGCCGTGCGGGGCCACGTCCACGTTGGCCAGGCCGCGGCCGTCCACGTTGTAGGCGCCCTCGCACTGGTTGGCAGCCGTCGCGCCGCCCCACAGGAAGTCATTACGGAAAGCCATGCATCGATCCTTTCATACGCTGCTTGTCGTGGTTTCAGTATCCCCCGCAAACGGGGCGCCGCTCAACGACAACGGCGCAGGTCGACACTTCTTTTCGCGCGCAGGCGCCCAGCAGCCGCCCACACCTGACACTTTCTGATACCCAACCGCCACAAAGGGGACAGGCACCTTTGTGGTGGTTCGGGCCTGAGAGATAGTCCGCTCCGCCGGTTTGTCTCAATCTGTAACAGTTAGACCGTTAAAACCGGGCTTAGTGTTACAGATTGAGATTATTCGGCTTGCCCGCTGTTGTTCGTCTTGATCTGTAACAGGAAGAGACGATTTAGCCTGCTAGATGTTACAAAACGAGACAGAAGGTCCCGGTCTTCGTTGATGTCGAGGTTCTTTTCGATGAGCCCCCCCTGAAGCCGCCCTCGACCAGTAGCCAATTTGACTGAATAGGAAAAAAAGGAAAAAATAGGAAAAAAAGGAAAGGAGACTTATGACTGAAACCATCTTCTCCCCTTCATTTGGAAATCGCCCATCCTATCTCGTTGGGCGAGGAAATGTAATTTCAACATTCATCTCCGGCCTTGAACAGGAGCCGGGCAATCGAGACCGCGCCATGCTCATGCTCGGCCAGCGAGGAAGCGGCAAGACGGTTCTCCTGTGGGAGCTCGCCGATCGCGCTCGCAAGCTTGGCTTCGTCGTCGCCACGCCCACCGTTGCCTCCGAGGACATGCTCGAGCGCATTGTTGAAAAAATCCAAGAGGCGGGCGAGCCCTATGCCAACAAACGCCATCTCCCTAAACTCACGGGCGGCAGCCTGAGCGTCTTCGGTTTCTCAGCCGGCCTTGAGTTCACGCGCGATGTGCAGGAAACCAAGAGTTTCCAGTTCAAGCTCACGCAACTGGCGCGCAAACTAACCGAGCAAGGACATGGCATCCTCATCCTCATCGATGAGCTTCAGGCTAATTCGCCCGAGATCAGACAGCTCGTCACCGCTTATCAAGAACTCGTCGGCGAGAGACTCAACGTCGCACTCGTTATGGCGGGCCTTCCGGGAGCGGTCTCGGCGACGCTCAATGACCGCGTGCTGACGTTTCTCAACCGCGCTCGCAAAGTCACACTCGAACCGCTTTCAGTCGGAGACGTCGACACCTATTACCAGCGGGCTTTCGAAGAACTCGACCTTGATATCCCAAGCGATCTTCGACTAGATGCCGCTCGCGCAACCCAGGGCTCGCCCTACATGTTGCAGCTCATCGGTTACAACATCGCCAATCGTTGCCAGGCAGGAGAACGTGCAACACGAGAGCTAGTCGACGGAGCCATCGAGGCGTCAAAGGTCGATTTCGAAAACGATGTGTGCGAGACGACGCTCGCCGCGCTCTCGGACCAAGACGTTGCGTTTCTTGCCGCAATGGCGGATGACGAAGACACCGTGTCGCGCATTTCTGATGTAGCCGAGCGCATGTCGGTCACACCCGACTACGCACAAAAGTATCGCCGGCGCCTTATCGACGCCGGCGTAATCGAACAGGCCCGCCGCGGGTACGTGCGCTTCGCTGTTCCTTATATGGCTGACTACCTGCGCAGTCAGCTGTAGGAAAACCACCACGAAGGGGACAGGCACCTTTGTGATGGTTTTGACCGGTTTGTCTCGGTCTGTAACAGTTAGACCGTCAAAACCGAGCCTGGTGTTACAGATTGAGATTTTCGGGCAGCCCCCTGCAGTTTGTCTCGTTCTGTAACAGGTAGAGACGATTTTGGCTGCTAGATGTTACAGGATTGAGACGAAGCGCTAGTCGCAGGTGATGTCGAGGTT
>JAIHVJ010000179.1 GCA_022720335.1 Collinsella sp. | reverse complement strand
AGGGCCTGGACCTTCTCGTCGTGCCCTCCGCCGAGCTCTCCCGCGGCCGCGGCGGCCCGCGCTGCATGAGCATGCCCTTCTGGCGCGAGGACCTCTAAGTCTTTCCGTTTCCGGTGCGGTCCCCCTACAACCGCACCGGCTTCGCCCGTTAAACGGGCAACACTAATACTTACGTAATTCATTTCTTCGAAAGGAATCAAACCATGGGTGTTAACCTCTCCGGCCGTAGCTTCCTCAAGCTTCTCGACCTCACCACCGAGGAGATCGAGTACCTGCTCAAGCTCTCCAAGAACTTCAAGGATATGAAGCGCGCTGGCGTTCCGCACCGCTATCTCGAGGGCAAGAACATCGTTCTGCTCTTCCAGAAGACCTCCACTCGTACCCGCTGCGCCTTCGAGGTCGGCGGCATGGACCTGGGCATGGGCGTTACCTACCTCGATCCCGGTTCGTCGCAGATGGGCAAGAAGGAGTCCATCGAGGACACCGCCCGCGTTCTCGGCCGCATGTATGACGGCATCGAGTTCCGTGGCTTTGCCCAGGACGACGTCGAGGAGCTCGCTGCTAAGTCCGGCGTGCCTGTCTGGAACGGCCTGACCACCGAGTGGCACCCCACCCAGATGCTCGCCGATATCCTGACCGTCCAGGAGAACTTCAACTACGACATCAAGGGCAAGACCCTCGTCTTCATGGGCGACTGCAAGAATAACGTTGCTCGCTCCCTCATGGTTGTCTGCTCCAAGCTCGGCATGAATTTCGTGGCCTGCGGTCCCGAGGAGTGCATGCCCGCTGACGACGTCATCGAGGCCTGCAAGCCCATCGCCGAGGCCAACGGCTGCACCATCAAGCTGACCACCGACGTCAAGGACGGCGTCACCGGTGCCGACGTTATCTACACCGACGTGTGGGTCTCCATGGGCGAGCCCGACGAGGTCTGGGCCGAGCGCATCGCTCAGCTCACCCCGTATCGCGTTACCTCCGAGGTCATGGCTATGGCCAACCCGGGTGCCATCTTCCTGCACTGCCTGCCCAGCTTCCACGACACCAACACCACGATTGGCGCCGAGAAGTGCGAGCAGTTCGGCATCACCGAGCAGGAGGTCACCGACGAGGTCTTCGAGAGCCCCGCTTCCAAGGTCTTCGACGAGGCCGAGAACCGCATGCACACCATCAAGGCTGTCATGTACGCCACGCTCAAGTAAGAGCATCTAGCATCTCGCTCGGGGTGTCTTGCTGCACACCCCGAGCGGCTTTGTCTGGTAAATATCTCGCGTCGGGCGGTGGGCACGGCACGGAAGATCCGCTTCGCGCGAGAAAGTTAAATGATTTATGAAGGGGGGATGAGAACCATGACTGAGACCGCTAAGAAAAAGCGCGGTATGCCTTCATCGTTCACCATTCTTCTAGCTCTGCTGGCAATTGTTGCAGTGATTACCGTTATCGTCTCCGGCACGTCCGGCGGCGCGGTTACTGCAGCCCGCCTGAGCGATTTCTGCACCGCCCCGATCCTGGGCTTCGCTGACGCTCTGCCCGTCTGCCTCTTCGTTATGATCCTGGGCGGCTTCCTCGGTATGATGACCGAGACTGGCGCTCTGGACAACGGCATCGCCGTTCTGGTGCAGAAGCTTAAGGGCAACGAGATCATGCTCGTTCCTGTCCTTATGCTCATCTTCTCCCTCGGTGGTACCACCTATGGTATGTGCGAGGAGACCGTTCCCTTCTACGCCCTGCTCGCCGCTACCATGATGGCTGCTGGCTTCGACCCCATGGTCGGCGCCGCTACCGTCCTGCTCGGCGCTGGCTGCGGCTGCCTGGGCTCCACGGTTAACCCGTTCGCCGTCGGCGCTGCCGTCGACGCTCTGACCGGTGTTGGCATTGAGGTCAACCAGTCCATCATCATCGGCCTCGGTGCCGTCCTGTGGATTGTTACCACTGCCATGTCCATCTTCTTCGTCATGAGCTATGCCAAGAAGGTCAAGGCTGACAAGGGTTCCACCATCCTGTCGATGCAGGAGCTCAAGGACGCCGAAGAGGCTCACGGCAAGGCTGCTTCCGAGGTCCACAAGGAGGTCAAGCTCACCGGTCGTCAGAAGGGTGTTCTGATCGCCTTCGCCTTCACCTTCGTCGTCATGATCGTCGGCTTCATCCCGCTGGCCGACCTCAACGAGGGCGTCGCCAACTTCTTTGACGCTGGCGCTGTCTACGATGCCGACGGTAACGCCATCGTTCAGGGCTGGTCTGCCCTGATCACCGGCCTGCCCATTGGCCAGTGGTACTTCGACGAGGCTTCCACCTGGTTCTTCCTCATGGCTGTCCTGATCGGTATCATCGGTGGCCTGTCCGAGAAGCAGATTGTCAACACCTTCATTACCGGCGCTGCCGACATGATGTCCGTTGTCCTCGTCATCGCTCTCGCCCGCGGTATCTCCGTCCTCATGGCTAACACCGGCCTCGACGTCTACGTCCTCGACGCCGCCGCCAATGCCCTGGCTGGCCTGTCCGGCGTGATCTTCGCTCCCATGAGCTTCCTGGTCTACTTCGGCCTGTCCTTCCTGATCCCCTCGACCTCCGGTATGGCCACCGTCTCCATGCCCATCATGGGACCGCTGGCTGTTAAGCTCGGCTTCTCGCCCGAGGTCATGGTCATGATCTTCTCCTCCGCCATCGGTGTCGTGAACCTGTTCACCCCGACCTCCGGCGCCATCATGGGCGGTCTCGCCCTGGCCAAGATCGAGTGGACGACCTGGCTCAAGTTTGCCCTTAAGCTCATCGTCGCTCTCTCCGTCGTCTGCGCCGTCATCCTGACCGTCGCCTGCGTGCTGCTCTAAGTACCCAACGGGTACCCCACGGAAACCTTGACGATCCTGTAGAGGATCACCTGGTCATCGTCTGTCCGGTGGGGTAAACCCACCGGTAGACTCCTACCTTTAGCCCCCTTCCGTTCCGTGCGCGGGAGGGGGCGCTCTTGTGTTCCGGCGTTTTACCAAACGCCGGAACCACTCGACGCTGCAAGCCCGCCAGGGCGGCAATCTGACGTTCAATCGTCGGGCATGGCCAAAAGGCCTATGCCCTCCTCTTTCACGTCACCTTGCTCGCTCTGGTGGGCTTTCGCTGACTTTTGCTTCACCTGCGACGTTTCCATTATTGATACAAAGGCCAGGGTTGTTTGAACCAAAAAGGGGAAGTTGCGGTGGAATAGTTCCTGTTTGGCCGTCTTGAGGGGTTAAACGGGAACTATTTCACCGCAACTTATCGATGGCGTGTTTGGTTGGTGCCAGTTGATTGCTTGGGCGTTGGGGAGGGTCTGCTCCGTTATAATCGCCTAGAACATTAATTGGAAACGGGACGGGAGCCATGTATGCGCCAGGGTTTCGACAACGCGAAGTATATCGAGCTGCAGGCCGCTCACATTAAGGAGCGCATCTCGCAGTTTGGCGGCAAGCTGTATTTGGAGTTTGGCGGCAAGCTGTTTGACGACTATCAGGCTCGCGGTGACCTGGGCATTACCTATGACGAGGACGTTTTGCGCCTGGTCGACCTGTTCCGCGGCAACGGTTTTGCTGTCGCGGCCGTGGTCATCACACAGTATGCCGGTCAGCCCGCTGCCGACGTCTTCCGCAATCGTCTGAATGCGCTCGGCATTCCTGCCAAGCTGCACTATCCCATCGAGGGCTACCCGCACGATGTCGATCTGATCGTGTCCGACGATGGCTACGGCAAGAACGAGTTTGTTGAGACCACCCGACCGCTCGTCGTGGTCACTGCCCCCGGTCCTGGCTCGGGCAAGCTTGCCACCTGCCTGTCTCAGCTCTATCACGAGCACAAGCATGGCACGGCCGCCGGCTATGCCAAATTCGAGACCTTCCCGGTTTGGAATCTGCCCCTTACGCATCCGGTCAACATTGCCTACGAGGCCGCCACGGCAGACCTCGATGACGCCAACATCATCGACTCCTTCCACCTGGAGGCCTACAACAAGACCACGGTCAACTACAACCGCGACGTCGAGGCCTTCCCGGTAGTCCGTGCCCTGATGGAAAAGATCCTGGGCAAGAGCCCCTACCAGAGCCCTACGGACATGGGCGTCAATATGGTCGGCTTTGCTATCACCGATGACGATGCCTGCCGCGACGCTTCCAAGATGGAGATCGTCCGCCGCTACTTTACCGCGGTCGAAAATGTGCGCCGTACCGGCGTGGGCGATGAGCAAGTCGACCGTCTCAAGATTATTATGAAGAAAGCCGGCATCGATAAGAACTACTCACCGGCGCGCTCGGCGGCCCTCACCAGGGAGCAGCTGACGGGTGGTCCCGTGGGTGCCATGGTCATGCCCGATGGCTCCGTGGTGACCGGTAAGACCTCCACGCGCCTGGGCGCCGCAAGTTCGCTCATTATGAACGCCCTCAAGCATGTCTCGGGCGTCGACCTTGAGCTCGAGGTCATTAGCGATGAGGCGATCGAGCCCATCAGCAAGCTCAAGACGCATTTTCTGGGCAGCAAAAACCCACGCCTCCACACCGACGAGACGCTTATGGCGCTGTCGATCACCTCGGCCACGAGTGAGACGGCCGCTCGCGTCCTTTCGGGCCTGGAGCAGCTGCGCGGTTGCGATGCCTTCTTTAGCGTGATCATCTCGCCGACGGACGAGACGGTACTGCGCAAACTGGGTATCAACGTGTGCTGCGAGCCCAAGTTTGAGCGCCGCGGTTTCTTCCATCGCTAAGTTTGAAGCACCGCGGTAATTGCATTGCATTTTGGCCGTATCGGGTTAGCGCCCGGTACGGCTTTTTGATCAATAAAGCGCCTATTTCGGCGAAAAATAGCCGTTTACCTGCCTAGAAACAATTAGAGCGGTATACAATAACCGTAACTGTTTCATCCTTAGCGGGATGCCGCATGATGGATATTACCTGCCATCGTGAGGTGTGTCGGTCGCGCACGGCGCGTTAGATGCTCGTGCTCGGTTTGAGGAGGCTGCTATGGCGGGCAAGGGTCGTGCGAGTGTCAACGATATGAAGCGTGTCGAGGTACTGGTGTTGATGGAGATCGACCAGCAAACCGAAGACAATGGCGGGCCGTATGGTTTCTCGCGCAAAACGCTTGCCGAGCGCGTGGGGGTTTCGCCGTATCGTGCCCGCGCCGCAATCGATCGCTTGGATTCCGAAGGCATGATTGTTGTCGTCTCGCGTTATAGCGACGACGGCGGTCAGCTTGCAAATGGCATTTGCCTCACCGAACGTGGCGAGTGGTATCTTGAGGGCGTCCGTACCGGCATGCTCGTTCAAGAAATGCTCGAAGACGAGGTTGCTGATCGATAGCAGCATGTAACCCTTGCCATAACGACGCCGCCTGGGAAACCGGGCGGCGTTTTGTTTCAAGATTGAGAAATGCAATCGCACGCGAGAAAAATTGCGAACGGTCCGCGGTGCGAGTATTACAATGAAGACCCGTAAGATGTGGATAAACAACTTCTACGGGAAGCGCAGGTAACTCAATATGACCAAGCATGTGTTCGTAACCGGTGGCGTGGTTTCGTCCCTGGGCAAGGGTATCACCGCGGCCTCGCTGGGCCGTCTGCTCAAGTCGCGTGGCTACAAAGTAACGATGCAGAAAGCCGACCCGTATCTGAACGTCGACCCCGGTACCATGAGCCCCTTCCAGCATGGTGAGGTCTTCGTTACCGAGGATGGTTACGAGTCCGACCTGGACCTGGGTCATTACGAGCGCTTTATTGATGAGAACCTGACCCGCGATTCCAACTTTACGACCGGTGCCATCTACAAAAGCCTAATCGCCCGCGAGCGTCGCGGCGACTTTCTGGGCGGTACCGTGCAGGTGATTCCCCACGTCACCAATGCCATTAAGGACAAGTTCCGCCGCATCGAGGAGCAGACCGGCTCCGATGTAGTCATCACCGAGCTGGGCGGCACGATCGGCGACATCGAGTCGCAGCCGTTTGTCGAGGCCATCCGCCAGTACCGCAAGGAGGCCGGCCCCGAGAACGTCTGCTACATTCACGTGTCGCTCGTTCCCTATATCGCCGCCGCCCACGAGGTCAAGACCAAGCCCACGCAGCATTCCGTCAAGGAGCTCCGCAGCTTTGGCATCCAGCCCGATATCATCGTGCTGCGCTCCGACCACCATATCGATGACGCTATCCGCGGAAAGATCGCAAGCTTCTGCGACGTCGACACCGA
>JAIHVJ010000014.1 GCA_022720335.1 Collinsella sp. | reverse complement strand
TGTAGGGCACAAAGCCCAGGCCCTCACTAGCAGCCATCTGCTCGTTAGCGCTCATCGGAGTACACGACCTTACCGGAACCCTCGACGCACTCGCCCACGCGGAACGGTTTCTCGCCCAGCGCGACCAGGGCCTCGGTCGCGGCGGCCTCGTCCTCGGGGGCGACGATCAGGCACAGGCCGACGCCCATGTTGAAGGTCTTGCATGCCTCGTTGGGCGCGAGCTCGGCCTGACGCGACACGTAGGTGATGACGGGCGGAACGTCCCAGCCCATCTCGGCGCCGTTGCGGGTGACCACGGCATCGACGTCGTCGGCAAGCGCGCGGTTGAGGTTCTCGGTGATGCCGCCACCGGTGATATGGGCAATGGCATGAACGTTGGCGCCACCGCGGAGCAGCTCCAGAATCGGCTTGACGTAGATGCGCGTGGGGGCCAGCAGGGCGTCGGCCAGCGATGCGCCGCCGAGCTGCTCGAGCGGACGGCTTAGCTCCTCGGCCTTAGCGGCAGCCTCGGGCGTGCCCGGCTTGATTCCGTCGACACCGATGACCTTGCGCACGAGCGAGTAGCCGTTGGAGTGCACGCCGGTGGAAGGCAGGCCCAGGATCACATCGCCAGGGCGGACGTTTGCGGGGTCGAGCATCTTGGGACGATCGACAACACCCACGGTAAAGCCGGCGAGGTCGTAGTCGGCGGGAGCCATAACGCCGGGGTGCTCGGCCATCTCGCCACCCACGAGTGCACAGCCCGCGAGCTTGCAGCCGTCGGCCACGCCCTTGATGATCTTTGCCATGTGCTCGGCCTCAATGTGACCGATGGCAACGTAGTCCAGGAAGAACAGCGGCTCGGCGCCCGAAGCCAAAATGTCATTGACGCACATGGCGACCAGGTCCTGGCCCACCGTCTCGTGACGGTCCATGATCTGGGCGAGCACGAGTTTGGTGCCCACGCCGTCGGTACCGCTAATCAGGATCGGGTCTTCCATATCCTTAAGCGCGGCGGCCGAGAACAGACCGCCAAAGCCACCGATGCCACCAATAACCTCGGGACGGTTGGTGTCCTTAACCATTTGCTTAATAGCGTCGACGGCGCGGCCGCCCTCGGCGGTATCGACGCCGGCATCCTCATACGTCACATGCTTGCTGTCGCTCATCTGAGTCTTCCTCTCCCACTACCGTTTGACGCACAGACGCCAAACGGTGCTCATAGTTGCGTTCATATCGGCGCACACCGCAGCGGCGTGCGCCGTCATATCAACAAAACAGCAGATAAAACCTGCCAAAATAAACCTGTCCCTACATGGCAGGCTTTTAGGCCTCGCCGTGCTCCTCTTCCCAGCTGCGGTCGTCGTATTTCTCGAGCACGGCGTCGTCGTCAAAGTGCAGCGGCTTGTCAAGGTTGCGGGGCTTAAAGCCCTCCATGAACTTGTCGCGGCCAAAGCTCTCGGGAATCGCCACGGGGTAGCGGCCGGTAAAGCACGCATCGCAGTAGCCGCCCTTGGGCATGACCTTCAGCAGGCCCTCGACCGAAAGGAAGGCCAGCGAATCGGCGCCGATATACTCGCAGATCTCATCGACCGTCTTGTTGGCACTGATGAGCTGCGACTGCACGTCGGTATCGATACCGTAGAAGCACGGCCAGATGACCTCGGGCGAGTTGATGCGAATGTGAATCTCCTTGGCGCCGGCGTTGCGCAGCATCTTGACGAGCTGCACCATGGTGGTGCCGCGGACGATGGAGTCATCGATGACGACCAGGCGCTTGCCCTCGATGTTGTCGCGCAGCGGGTTGAGCTTCATGCGCACGCCCATGGCACGCAGCTCCTGCGTAGGCTCGATAAACGTACGGCCCACATAGCGATTCTTGATGAGGCCCTCGCCAAAGGGAATACCGCTCTCGTGCGAATAGCCCTCCGCGGGCGGCAGGCCGGAGTCGGGCACGCCGATGACCAGGTCGGCCTCGACGGGCTCCTCATGTGCCAGCTGACGACCCATGTCATAGCGGCAGGCATAGACGCTCTTGCCGTTCATGATGGAATCGGGGCGAGCGAAGTAGACCTGCTCAAAGATGCAGTTAGCAGGCTCTTCGGCGGCAGGCACGCCCTGCTCGGACACAAGGCCCTCGGCGCTGATGCGCAAAATCTCACCGGGACGGACGTCGCGGACGTACTCGGCGCCCACAATGTCGAGCGCACAAGTCTCGGAGGCGACGACCCAGCCGCCGGCGCGGGTGACATGGGTGGCGGCGTCGACCGTCGCGGCGCCGTCCTGCGACGGCAGCTGCGAAACGGATGCGGCATCGGCCTGGTCCAGGCCCTCGTCCACCAGCTTGCCCAGCACGAGCGGGCGAATGCCGTGCGGATCGCGGAATGCGTAGAGCGCCTGCTCGTTGATGAGCGTCATGGCGTAGCCGCCGCGCACGAGCTCCATGGTCTTGCGAATGCCCTCGCGCAGATGGCCTGTACGCTGAGTAAAGTAGCCGATGAGTTTGGTCGCGACCTCAGAATCCGAGTTGGAGAGGAACGGCACGCCCAGCTCGATCAGCTGGCGGCGCAGCTCGTCGGTGTTGACGAGGGTGCCGTTGTGCGCGAGCGCGATAATGACGCTATTGATGGTAGAGAGGTGCGGCTGAGAGGCTTCCCAGCTCTTGGCGCCGGCGGTGCCGTAGCGCACGTGACCCACGGCCAGCTGACCGGAGAGCGTCGACAAGTCGGCATTGGAGAACACACGGTCGAGCAGGCCCAGATCCTTGCGGACCATAACCGTACCGCCGTCACCAACGGCGATTCCCGCCGATTCTTGGCCGCGGTGCTGCAGTGCACGCAGGCCAAAGTACGTCAGTCGAGCCACGTCGCGATCGGGCGCCCAGACACCAAAAACGCCGCATTCCTCATGCAGCTGGTCGGAGTCCGGATCATACGTCGACATGGCGTTCACCTGTCCCGCGGCGCGCTCGGCCGCGCGGATGGTTTCTTGAGACATGGCATCCCCTCAGAGCCTCGTATTTTGGCGTTACCCGCCTTATTATACGCACGGCGCGACGCGCTCCCCAGCGCATGAGCAGCGCTTTTTAAAAGCCCACCGAGCTAATAATCCGTTTTGCGGCCAAACATTTATTTGACTACACGACATGGACGCCAGTGCCGCGCCGCGCCCACCGTTGAGGGTTGCATTGTTGCAATTGGGACGTTCGTCCTGTCTTTTGGCAGGTTGGCGGCGTATCCTTGTAACCTAGGACAAAGCGAGAAAGGTTCTGTATGGATCGAAACGAACTCGACCCCAGCGTCCCCAGCGCCACGGAGGTCAAGAAGATTCCCCTCATCATTAAGGTGTACGCCGTCCTGTGCATCCTGTCCGGCGTGGGCACACTCCCGTCGGTCGCCGCCTTTATGTGGCAGGTCATCACCGCGCTCATCAACGGCAACGCCGCCGAAAAACTCGGCGACAATATGCTGGTCTCGGTTGGACTCATCGTCGCCGGCATCATGCTCTCTGCAGCAAGTGCCGTCATCCTGATCATCTTTGGCCTGGACCTTATCAAAAACCAGCGCCGCAACGCCGCCCGCCTGTCCTACATCCTTATTGCATTCACCGTCGTCGAGCTTTTGGTCGACGTGATGCTCCAGGGTATCGGGCTCTTCTTGCTTCGTCCCGCTATTCAGCTCGGTATCCTCATCGCGCTTTCGGCAACCGTCGACCCCACGCTTCGCCAGGAGCGCGAACTGCAGCGCCGCCTGCAGGAGATGCTCGACCGCGACGCCGCCGCCGAGGGCATGCTCGGCCGCGATGAAACCGGCGAGGGCTACATCAAGCTCAACTACTTCAACCTGTTCTGGGTATTCCTCGTCTGCTGCGTGC
This sequence comes from Collinsella sp., assembly GCA_022720335.1. Taxonomy (GTDB): domain Bacteria; phylum Actinomycetota; class Coriobacteriia; order Coriobacteriales; family Coriobacteriaceae; genus Collinsella. Next base: position 16,422 of record JAIHVJ010000014.1, on the reverse strand, counting down.
TCGGCCTGATCGCCGAGGACATCTGGCACATGACGGTCGACGACCCAGGCGTCTACCAGGACCGCGCCGGCATGCTGTTTGGTCCCTTCAGCCCCATCTATGGCTTTGGCGCCGTACTCATGACCATGGTGCTCAACCGCTTCTATAAAAAGAACCCCATCATCATTTTCCTGGTAAGCGCTGTACTCGGCGCGAGCTTTGAGGTGTTCGTGGGCTGGTTTATGCAGACCTCATTTGGCGTGGTCTCGTGGAGCTACTCGCACATGAAGCTGTTCGGCATGCCCGACCCGCTCGCCGTCCTTACGGGCGGACGCACCTGCACGGGCTTTGCCTGCCTGTGGGGCTTGGGTGGCCTTATCTGGATCAAGCTGCTGCTGCCGAGGCTGCTCAAGCTCATCAACATGATTCCGTGGAAGAGTCGCTACTCGGCTACCGTCATCTTTACCGTCATTATGCTGGTCGACGGCGTCATGACGCTGCAGTCGCTCGACTACTGGTACCAGCGCGTCAACGGCACGGAGCCGGATATTCCCGTCGCGCAGTTCTACGGCAAGTATTTCGATAACGACTACATGGAGAACCGCTTCCAGAGCATGACCATGAGCCCCAAGGATGCGACGCGCGTGTAGCGCCACGCAATGCCGAGATTTTCCAACGCACAGAAAAGCCCGCTGGCAGACTGATTGAACTGCCAGTGGGCTTTTGCTATAGATGGACTCGAATTGATCGCAAAGTCCTATGCCTCGCGCTCGACCTCGCTCACACACTCATTTTTGATGGTACCGACGAGTGCCTGCAGCGCATCGACCACATGCGGGCGAATGTCTCCGCCAATGAGCACGAGCATGATGTCGTCGCCCACGGCAAGCTCGCCGCTCGCCAACCACACGCGCACGTAGCCGATACCCGGCATCGCGCGCGTTGCCTCGATAGCGGCCTGCACCTTATCGGCATCGAAGCCAAACACCATGCCGCCTACCTTATGTCCAGGCGCCACACCATCTGTCTCGACCCCACGCACCTCGGACTTAGGCGTCGCACGCACCACGCCGTTGTGTGTCAGGTACATCCCGCAATCAGCCGCCGAAACATCGGCCTTGGCTTCGCGCAGCCAAGCATCAACCGAAGGCATCGATTTGCCGCTTTCAAGCATCATTTCTCCTTTTGATTTCCAGGGTAGTCTTTTTGGGACGGGGCTCCCGGACACTTTATTCCTCGACCGGCGTGAGCACCATGACTGCGCGCGTATTGCTAAATGACAGCGAACGGCAGGTCACAAGCGTTACGACCTTGGTTGCCGAAGCGGCGCGATCAGTGGCATCACTCGCCACGGCAGAGGCACCGTCGAGCATCTCGGACAAGTAATTCTTCAGTCCGTCATCGCCCTCAAAGTTGGACGTGCGCGCCTTGGCATACGTGTCCTCGACCACCTTGGTCGTCAGCGGACGCAGCTTATACGTCGCATCGCGTGTGATGTAGTACACGTATTCCATGCTGTCGAACGTCGCTTGATCGGTCGTATCCGAAATCACGTTGAACATCGAACCGTCGTTCATATGATGACCGTAAATCGTGGTCTGCTGATCCACCATGCCCGGCGCGGTGTCGTCGCTATCCAAGAAGATGGCTCCCGAGGCATTGGCGGTGCCGTCGAACAGCGTGTTGAGGTACTTGGAGTTGTTGTTGGTCTGCACCACGGGGTAGTTGATGTTGGTGCCGGGCGCGTAAATCCAACCCACAACCTCGGGATTTGTCTGGGCAAGCGCATTGAAGTCGATAATCGGCACGCCACTGGCGTCCTTATCGCTCACATATTGCTTTTCGATCTTTTGATACGACTCGCTCGCCTGCTTGTAGCCAATCTGCGCGTTGATAAAGATGGCGGCGGCGGCAACGATCAGGCCAATGCCGATAATGATGAGCAGTATGGGAATGACGGAGCGGCGCTTTTTGCGCGGAGGCTCGGTATAGCTCGATGGCGCGGTATGCGCCGAAGAGCGAGGTGGCTTCTTGGCCGTACTGTATGACGAGGGGCGATATGCAGCAGGCGTATCCTGACGGCGATGCTTCGCCGGCGTCACGGGGCGCGGCGCGCGCGGCTGCTGAGGAGAGGATGTCCGACCCTGCTGCGGCGCGCGGGCTGCTCCCGACTTGGCTGGATCGGGAATCCGAGAAGCCGAAAAACGCTTTCCCTGATAGTCGGACATGGCTCTCCTTATGCTGCAAATGGACTGGCAGAGCGCTTAGGCGTCAGCCATCTCCTGCTTCATCTTCTCGATAACCTTGCGGTACTCGGGGTCGCATGCGCCCAGAATCTGCGTGGCGTAAATGGCAGCGTTCTTGGCACCGTTGATGGCCACACAGGCAACGGGCACGCCCGAAGGCATCTGCACCATCGACAGCAGCGAGTCCATACCACCCAGATCGCTCGTCTTCATAGGCACGCCGATAACCGGCAGCGGCGTAAACGCAGCCACGACACCGCCCAGGTGAGCAGCCTTGCCAGCGGCAGCGATAATCACCTTGATGCCGCGGTCGGCAGCAGTCGAGGCCCACTCATGGACCTTCGCCGGCGTGCGGTGCGCGCTCGCAATGACGAGCTCATAGGGCACGCCCAGCGCCTCGAGCTCGGCGGTGCAACCTTCCATAACGCCCAGATCGGACTTGGAGCCCATGATGATCCCGACAACCGGCTTCTGATCTGCCATAAACAAAGACCTCCTGTTGAGAGCGGTGACGCGGCGGATCCGCGACCCTTAACTACTGAGAGTAGTATAGCTGCTCCCGTCCCTGCGGTCTGCGTGGTGCTTTGCGGGCGGGCCAGGCTTTATCTTCACTCCGGTTGCTTTGCAAAGTCGTTCAGATAAAGCCTGTCCCGCCCGCAAAGCACCCCTCGACCTACCGGGGATTGCTATGACGTACGTTGGCTGATTTGGGTTGGAATGAAAGGTTTGCGGAGGGTTGTGGACAGTTAGTTCAGATACGTATTTTTTGGCCGTGCTTCTTGGCGCTAATAGAGTGGTTTGAAGTCACTTTGAGCCCCATGACAACCTTTCTCCCCCTTATATGAGCGTCTCCACCGGTTCAGAAAGTCAAATTAAGCCCAATCGGGCTCAGGTCGGCCTTTACACACCCTCTGAAAAATACGTATCTGAACTAACTGTCCAGCGACATTCTCGATCAACAGCAAAAGGCCTCCTGGCGAATGAAAATTCGCCAGGAGGCCCCTTACAAAACGTGGGCTCCTTCTTTCGAATGAACGAAGGAGCCCATACTCTTTTTTTAGGACAGGAGGCCGCGAGTCGGGCCACCAGCCGCCAATCAATCGCACTCGCCAAGCGAGCGGCGCAGCGTGCGCACAGCGCCAAGCAAATTGGCATCGTTGCCGTTCTGTGCTGGCTTGATGCAGGGCCTCGGTATGATGGGAAGAACGTGAGCCTGATCCATCATGCGCTCAAATGCCTCAAACAGCTCGGGACGGGCGCTGATTCCGCCGCCGACCACGATGACCTCAGGGTCGATGACCGACTGCAACCCCATCAGCATGTTGTCGAAGACCAACGCGTACGCATCCAGACCGCGACGAGCGTCCTCATCCCCCTCTTCAATCCAAGAGAAAATCCGATATCCGTCGATATCATCGGTCGGATCAATCCCCTTCGCCGCACACACCTGGTCTCGGAGCGCCCGCCAGCTGGTGACATCACCGTACACCGACCCAAAGGTCACGGGCTTGCGCACATCGTTGCTCACAAAGCACACGGTGCCGGCGAGATTGTGCGCGCCTCGCAAGATGTGACCGTCAACAACGATGGCACCGCCGAGACCCGTACCGATCACCACCATCAACCCCAGGGAGACCCCCTTCAGCGCGCCGACGGCATATTCTCCCAGTGCCGCGCACATCGCATCGTTCTCGATGGTTACGGGAAGCCCCGTGCTCTCGCGCAAGATGCGACCGAGCGGATATCCGTCCAAACAGTGAAGGGCGCCGCCTCCCCCAACCACGCCATCGGAATCGCCTTCGGAAAAGACTCCGGGCATACTTATTCCCACACCCCTCACCCGGGCGCGATGGGGCTCGATCACCGAGCGGAACGTTTCGATAACCTGGTCGGCGGGCGAGGTGCATGTTGGGATACTTCCGTGCTCCTCAATGTGGTAGTCGGCGTTCACCACCGCCCATTTCACCTGAGTGCCGCCCGCATCTATACCGAAATAGCAGTCCATAATCTTATCCCCTGTCCCATAGGGTTAGTCCAGGTCCTCGCCGTTGCTCTCGATGACCTTCTTGTACCAATAGAAGCTGTCCTTGCGGCTGCGCGCGAGCGTGCCCTTGCCCTCGTCGTCGCGGTCGACGTAGACGAAGCCGTAGCGCTTGCGCATCTCGCCCGTGCCGGCGCTGACCAGGTCGATGCAGCCCCACATGGTGTAGCCCATGAGGTCCACGCCGTCGAGTTCCACGGCATCCTCCATGCTCTGGATGTTCTTGCGCAGGTAGTCGATGCGGTAGCCGTCATGGATGGAGCCGTCGGCCTTCACCTCGTCGCTCCAGCCGATACCGTTCTCCACGATCCAAAGCGGCTTGTGATAGCGGTCGTAGAGCTCGTTCAAGGCGATGCGCAGGCAGTACGGATCGGTCGCCCAGCCCCAGGCGTTGGTCTCGAGGTAGGGGTTTTTCACCATGCCGAAAGCGAGATTGCCGGACGCGACCTCGAGCTCCTTCTGGCGCAACGATACCGTCGAGCCTCCGTAGCACGAGAACGACAGGAAATCTGCCGGATAGGTTGCGAGAAGCTCGAGGTCGTTCTCGCCCATTTCCAGCTTGATGCCCGCGCGCTCCATCTCCCTCAAGCGATAGGCGGGATAGTGGCCGCCCACCTGCACGTCGGCATACCACAGCGCGTCACGCTCGCGTTCCATGGCGAGCAGATGATCGGCGGGGTCGGCGGAATAGGAGTAGATGGGGTTGTACGCGAGCATCTGACCCACCATGATCTTAGGGGAGATTTGGTGCGCCGACCGAACCGTAAGGGCAGACGCCACGAACTGGTTGTGCGCCGCCTGGGCCTTCGCATGGGGGCTCCCATCCGTAAGCCCGCCCGCCATGAAGCTCCCCATGCTCATCATGTTGATCTCGTTGAAGGTGAGCCAGTACTTCACCTTGCCCTGATAGTGCTTCATGACGCAGGTGGCGTAGCGCACGAACAGGTCGATGAGCTCGCGGCTCTTCCAACCGCAGTACTTGTTCACGAGCGCGAGCGGGGTCTCGTAGTGCGAGAGCGTCACGAGCGGTTCGATGCCGTACTTAGCGCACTCGTCAAACACGGCGTCGTAGAACGCTAGACCCTCGGTGTTGGGCTCAGCCTCCTCGCCCGTGGGGAAGATGCGCGCCCAGTTCATGGACAGGCGGAAGCACTTGAAGCCCATCTCGCCCATGAGGGCGATGTCCTCGGCGTAGTGGTGGTAGAAGTCGGTGGCCGTGTGGCTGGGATAGTAGTAGCCATCAACCACCGCCACCTCCAGCCCTTCAGGAAGTCCCTCCTCGCAAACCGCATACACGGGAAGCGCGCCGGTTTCCCCTGTCGCGGTATTACGCCACGTTATCTGCCGTGACACCGTATGGCTACCGCTGGTCATGGCGTCCGAGGTGTTCGGTCCTTTGCCGCCCTCTTCCCAGCCGCCCTCATACTGGTTGGCGGCGGTGGCGCCACCCCACAGGAAACCTTCCGGAAATGCCATTGGGTACCTCCTCGATCGTGAAAACATCTTCATGAAACGGGAAGACGGGCTGCATGGCAGTCCCGGCTTCCCGTCAGATAATCAGTTAGGCGCTTGCACCCATGCGTTGATAGACCGTGATGAAGCGCTCGGCAAGGATACGGAAGCCCTCAGCGCTCATGAGCTGATCCTCCGCATGCAGCAAGATGATGCGAAACGGCAGCTCCTCGCCGCTGGCCTCTTGCTGAAGCAGTTTCATGTGAGCGTCGTGGCCTGCGTTGAACACCACGTTGCCCTCGTCGATAAGTTTCCGGGCGGCCTCAAAATCACCATTCTCGGCACAGGTTATCGCTTCGAGGTAGCAGCTGCGCGCGCTCCCCACCTGAGCGACGATAGAGAAGCACGTCATTTCAAACTGATCGATCGCTTCTTGTTTGATCTCTGACATGGCTATGCCCCCAGCAACTTTCGAGCCTGTTTGAGCACGGCCTCGCCGTTCATTGTCCCATACGCTGTCATATCAATCGGCTCCACCGGACAGTTCACTTGATTCTTCACCTTGTTGAGTTCAAAGCGAACCTGCGGTCCCAGCAGGATAACGTCGCTATCCGCATATTCCGCCGCTTGGTTGACAGGGTGCGCCTCGATGGTGCACACGAAACCGTCTTTTTCAGCCGCCTGTTGCATGCGCTGTACCAGCATGCTCGTCGAAGCGCCCGCGGCGCACATAAGTACGATATGTTTCATCCTACGCTCCCAACCTCATGGAAAATGATGGTGTGAATATGAAAATCCCTATGCGGCCGATTCCTCGAGAGCGGCCTGCTCCTCTCGCAACGCCTGGCGATCAGCCATAAGGGTGAAGGGGGTATACATGAGCACCGACACCGCCAAAACCGCAACCGAGATCACCAGGCACCCGATGCCGCCCTGCATGAATGCGATGACCGGCTGGGGAAGCACCCAGGGAAGCTGAATCGTGGGATTGAACGCAGCCCCAAGACCGAGGGCGTAAAGCGCCTGGACCACGATGGCGCAGACCGGGATGTTCAGCACGAACGGGATGAAGTACGTGGGATTCAGCACGACCGGCAGACCGAACATGAGCGGCTCGGAGATATTGAAAAGCGACGGAACAAGCGCGATGCCGCGAATCGCCTTGAAGCGCTCGGACTTGGTGAAGAGCAGCGAGATGCTGATGCCCAGGGCGTTAGCCTGGCCACCGATGGCGGTGCCGAGCGCGACGACGGCCCAAGCGCCATAGGGCAGTGCCTCGCCCGCGATGATGGCCTCGGTGTTAGCAGCGCTGCAAGCCATGATTACCGGAGCGTAGAAGTTGAGCATCACGTTGGGGTGGACACCGAAGAACCAGAAGATCGACTGCAGCGAGCACACGATGATATAGGCCAAAGGAGAGGCACCGACCATCGTGACCGGCGTGCCGATCAAGGTGTTGATCATATCGAACAGGTTGCCCCACGGGGTGAAAGAAAGACCCCACTTGGCGAACCACACCGCAGTGAATAGCACGATGGCGGCAAACATCGGCGACAGCGAGTCTGCAACCATGGGCGGAACCATATCGGGGAGCTTGATTTCAAGCTTGCTCATCAAAATGGCTGTCACCTTCGGCACGATCAGGCCAAGCAGAATGGCGACGAAGATGCCGTTCGATCCCATGTACGACGTGTTGATGAAACTCGCCATGGGAATATCCTCGAACGATTGCTGCGGCATGAATGCCAAAAACACCGCGCCGCTCACGATGCCACCGGTATAACCGCTAAGGCCGCATACCTTACCCCACCTCAAACCGATGAAGAAGGAGATGTATATACCCATCATGTTCATGGTAACGGTGAGGATGGAGTTGCCGGTCGCCATGAGACCGCTCGAAACCACCCAATCGGAGAACCCCGGAATGGGGAAGTTGATGAGAATCGCGATAACCGAGACGCCAAGGGTCATGGGCAGCGTGCACATCATGCCGCCCATGAGGGCGTCGAGCATCTTGCTGTCAGCAACCTTGCTTGCCACAGGTGCGATTGTCTTATCCATTATGTTTTGGATCTTGTCGAATACCGCCATGTTTCAGCTCCAATCTTTGCAGTGAACTCTATCGATGCCCGTGTGCGGCATCTTCCCCTCTAGATAGCGCATCCACCTCTCTTCAAAATCACAACGACGTGCTTCAGGCAGTACGCCATTCAGCGTGAATTGGCGAGATTGCCCCAGCGGACGCTTACGTCAGGTCCGCGTACGTCACGAGCCCCACGTCCTGCTCTGCAAGCCATGCGGCGACATCAGGGTCGACAAGCATCGCGGCTTCCCGGATGCGGGCCTCGAGCATGGTCGAGTTATCTCGCAAGTACGCGTCGATATAACCTGGGTGAAACACCATGAGACGGCATATCCCTTCCGGTGTCGTTTCAAGCGCCTCTCGAAGCGCCGCAAAGGGATCCGCTTCATATGACGAGAAATCCTTGGGAACATAGGAAAGCACCGGCGTCGAGCGAAAGGTGACTGGCTCGCCCGGAGCACCCATCGCGAAATAGGGCAGGCCGTGACGCTCGGCAACGATCTCAAGGCCGCGGAAGAACATGGGGCTTGCGACCGCATGTCCCTCGAAGTAATCGGGCTCACGCCCGACGAGCTCAAGGAATCGCCGATACTGCGCCTCGATTTCGATAATGACCTCGTCAAGCACCACGAAGTCCTCCCCAGCCCGCGCGGCGGCGCGATATGCTGAGCTCCGCTTGAAATTGCCATCATCGTCAACGATGCTCGAGATGAGCGAGGAATCGCTGAGGGGCCTACCCGTGCAGATATTGGTGTGCTGACCCAAGCAGAGATCCTTGATTTGCAGGCGCGCCAAACCGCTTTCTGCAAGCGGCATGTTGGTCATGACGCCCACCGAGCGAATGAGCCCCGCTTGGACCGCGGCCGCTATCCCGCAATTAACACCGTCGCTGTAACCTAAATCGTCGGCGCGCAGCAATAACCGCTTCATCCGATCCTCCTCAACCGATATCTCGTCGAGCGGCAAAGCAACGAAGCGATGCCCCGTGTAGAGCCGATGCCGTGTTCCGGCGGGGCGGCAAGCTTCGTCGTCTCTTCTTGCATTAAGTATGACGCCGGCTATATCCAAAATCGGTTACATGCTGTGCCACAAGGTTGCGAGATGGCTACGCGAGTTTCATAACGTGAAACTCCGCAGGAATACCGGCATGTTTGAGCTATAGTTTGGTCAAATGAGGCCCTCTTATTCGGGCCACTGAGCATAAAGGGGACAGCCATCATGGAAAAATCCATCTCGATGGGATCGGTTGCCGAACGGTTGCTTGACTACATCGACACCGCAATGCAGCACGACACCAACTACGAGATAGCGACCACGCTGGTGAAAAACTACAGCAAGCTGAGCGAGCTCTCGATTGGAGAAATCGCCGACATGTGCTTCGTCTCGAAGGCTTCAGTGTCGCGATTCTGCCGGTTTATGGGTTTCGCTGATTTCAAGGACCTGCGCAACCAGCTTGAACATGACGTCCTCAAAACCGGGTTGTTTCCACATGCCTTTGTAGAACAGCTGTCAAACGACACGGAAGGCGCTCTGGCATCCTACCGGGAGGCGATCCTGCTCAATATCGAAACGACCATCTCGGCGGCAAACATCGCGAAACTGCCCGCCATTGTCGATGATTTGCACGACAGCGGGCATGTCGCGTTCTTCTCCCACCACTTCCTCTGGGACGTGGGCCGCTACTTCCAAAGCAGGCTCACCATCATGAACCGCCCCATCGAGCTTTACCTCGATTATTCATCGCAGCTCGCCTGCGCGCAATCGCTCACCAAATCCAGCCTCGCCATCATTTGCAGCATAGGGGGAACATACCCCATTCGTTATCCAGAAATCGTCAACGCACTCGCCGCCTCCGGCTGTCGTCTTCTCGCCATCACACAAAACACCTCAAGCGCCTACTGGAACCATGCCTCCTGCATACTGAGCTGCGGAGTGACCAACAACATCGACACGGGCAAGTTCGGTGCGCTTGCCGCCATCGACTTGATAGTCATGGAATACCTGAGGCGTTATGGAGCCGATTCCGGTACTGGCGAGTAATCTCGTCGGACCACCGACGCTCAGCAGGGCAAGCCGTTTTCTCTAATCACGTCCTGATACCAGAAGAAGCTGTCCTTCCTGAAACGAGCGCATTGCTTCGCATCGGTTTCCGTGCGATCGACATACAGAAGGCCGTAGCGCTTAGTGAACCCCTGATGACTTGAGCATAGATCCATGAGGCTCCAAACGCAGTAGCCGAAGACGGGATAGCCTTCGCGAATGAGCTCCTCGACCTCGCCCAAATGTCGTGAAAGGTATTCGATGCGCACGGCATCATGCACCCTGTTCTCCTCGTCAAGTGACTCGGAAAGCGCCATGCCGTTCTCCGTGACGATCATCGGAAGCTGGTAGCGATCGTAGAGCTTGCGCATGCCCACGCGAAGCCCAAGGGGGTCGATGCCGTTCGACATCCACTCGGTCGGCGCGATCGCAGGGTTATCGCAGAGTTCGAAATCCCCGCCCGACCACGGAGGGAACCGGTCGAAGCGGATGGGCTCCGTGCGCTCATGCGCACAATTGCTGAAATAGTAGTTCACCCCAAGAAAATCGGGCCTCGTCGCGACCAGGATGTCGTGGTCCCCGCACTCAACAACAGGGTAGAAACCTTCGCGCTCCAGGTAATAGCGCGCATAAGGCGAGATGTCGCCGCGCACACTCAGGTCGAGCAGGTAGTTCTGCATCATCTCCTCGGCGTTCATGGCCGCAAGCACATCCGCCGAAGCGCTCGTCCGCGGGTTGACCACCTGCATGGCGACAACGGGGCCGATCTGCGCATCGGGGTCGATCTGTCGCAGGCACGCGATGGCGCGATGCTCGGCAAGAGCGACATGATAGCTCATCTGGTAGGCGTTCTTCTGCCGTTGGCGCGGATCGGTTTCGGTGTCACCCGTGTTGCTGGGCGCGGAGGTCGCAATTAGCTGTTCATTCACGGTAACCCAGCGCTTGACGCGCCCCTTGAAGTGCGTGAAGCAGATTTCGGCATAGCGCACATAGAAGTCGATCATCTTACGGCTCTTCCAGCCGCCGAAGGCCTCGACCAACGCACTCGGACATTCGAAGTGATACAGGGTGACCAAGGGCTCGATCCCTCGCTCCAGCAGGTAGTCAATCAGCTGGTCATAAAACGCCAAGCCCTCAGGATTGGGATCCCCCGAGGCATCGGGCATGATGCGGCTCCAAGCGAAACCCATCCGGTAGACCTTGATGCCGAGCTCGGCCATGAGGTCGACATCCTCACGCCAGTGATGATAGTGGTCCGAGGCGATCTTGTTATCGGCGATGCCGGGACGCCCCGGGCCGCGATCGGTGGTTGCCGGACCTTTGCCTCCTTCATCATACCCACCCTCAACCTGAAAAGCGCTGGTGGAAGCACCCCAGAGGAAACCTTCGGGAAACCGGTGCTGAGTCATGAGTTCAACCTCTCGTCACGGATGTCACTTCTTGCAACTCCCGTTATAACGGATGTACGAACCAAAGCCTGTTACTCATTCCCGGGCAATGTTTCACGATTTGAAAACGGCCGTGCCATCATGCACCGCAAACTCTAAAGAACATGCCGTCGCGAAGGCCAAGCCTCATGCCCGCCACCGTCACGTGCCGGCGCCGCACACCGCCAAGCCGCTACTCCCCGTCGCGGAAGGTCAGGAGGTCGCGGTAGTCCGTGTCGCGCGTGCTGCCCGTCTTCGAGAACGGGTTCACCGAAGCAGGACACCTCATCCTCAAGATCTACCTCCTCGACGAAACCAAGGTCGATTTAGGAGACGCAACGTTACTACAGCGCAGGGAAAACGGCCCGCCGAATAAAATCGGATCGATCCCCCGTCTTTCGGTCGATTGCCACCACCATGGATGCCGGAAAGCGCACGGTAACTGCAACAAGCGGCTCATCAGCAACAACGCCAGGCCTGACATGGATGCGCTCAAGACGACCCGTCCAAGTCTCTTGCTCAAACTCTACGCTCTCGCGCTCGATATCTTCGTCTGTCAGGACCGATCCATCAGCTAGTTTGTACTCAGTCATTATCTAGAACCTCCCTCTCAGACAAACCATGCTTGAGAGCATTGCGGTGGACAATTGCCATGGAAGTATCCTCTACTCCAGGCAGAGTTTGTCATACTCATTGCATGACAAACTCTGCCTTGATACGTTCCCCACCCCATGCTCATCGGCAAAGCTCAAGGCCATAAGCGAAATAAGCTTCTAACACCGAACAATTCCTACCGCTACCCATCAGACCTCTCCAGCAACATCCGTAAGTCATCGATGGGCGGCAGAGCATCGAGCAACTCTCGTGGCATATCCTTCGACGTCTTATAGGTGGCCACACCCATGGGTTTTGTGAAGTCTTGGATCACATAGTCAACAAATCCCTTGTCCATGCCTTTGCAAAGCACAAGGCCTATGGAGGGATTCTCGTGCTCGCGACGCTCAAAGTCGTCCAGGATGCGTAGATAGCCAGAGAGCTGGCCGAGATAGGCCGGCTTGAAGGGGCCGCTCTTGAGCTCGACTGCAACTAAACAGTTGAGGTCGCGGTTGAAGAACAGGAGGTCGATGTACTGATCGATGCCAAAGGCGTCGAGATGGTACTGGTTTCCCACAAACGCGAAGGCTCGACCGAACGTCATGATGAACTGCTTGATATTCTGCACGATGCCTTGCTCTAACACGCGCTCGTCGACATCCTCCGCATCGCGCACCCCGAGTTCCTCAACATTGATAAAGTCGAGCAGATACTCGTCCTTGAACGTGGCGATAGCGCGCAGCGCCTGCTGACCCTTTGGCAGCGTTGAGAGGAAGTTGTTGGAGACCTCTCCTTGATGATGAAAGTCGTCCGCCTTCAGCGAGCGTTTGAGCGCCTCCACACTTAAGTGCTCAAATGCGCACTTGTGAATGTAGAAGAGCCGCTCGTCAAGGGTCTTAGCACCTGCAAGGATATACCGATGATGGGTAAACCCAATCGCTAAAAAATCATCGAGAGAACATGTGTTTGAATTCGGCACTTGCAAGTGACGAATTTGCAGAAGGCCACCGTCTGAAGATTCGTCACTCACGAGTGACGAATCGAGAAACGCCTGTTCATCGCCCGGAGCAGACCAAGCTTCAAAGAAGATTCGCATATATTTGAGACTTGTTGTGGAGAAGCCCCTGAGTCCTGGCAGCTCCTTCCGCAATTGTTCGCTGATGGTTTTGAGCGCGTTGGTTCCCCACGTGCCATTGCGCGTGTTGGCGGAGACGTAGCCTCCCACGGCGAAATAGAGCTGCAGCTGCTGAGCGTTGGCGCTCTTCGCCGCAGCATACTGCGCACGCAATATCGCCGTCTTGATGGTCTGAACTTCCTCACGATAGCCCGTAATCTCTGACATCATGGCGTCCTCCTCTTCTTACGAACTTGTGTTCCATGACGCGTTCTATGCTATCAACGCGTGCGGACACAAAATTGCGCGTACCATAGAGGCGTTTTCTGCTTCGCCTCGTTTGGGAGACGTATGTCCAAACCCTCATCCGCACTCGACGCCAGCTCTTGCGATGTTTACGCCGACTCCGCGCGCCACCCTCTCACGCGCACATGGTGCGTAGCTGCGCTCGCCCTCATCTGCTGCGCGCTCTGGGGCAGTGCGATCCCCTGCATCAAGATCGGCTACGAGCTTCTCGGCATCCAAAACGGCGACGTACCATCGGAGTTTCTCTTCGCTGGCGTGCGCTTTATGCTTGCCGGCGCTATCGCACTTGCCGCTGCAGTCATAACAAGACGTCGCTTGCCTCGCGTCTCACGCACGGGATGGCCACTCGTTATCAGACTCTCGCTTGCCCAAACTATCGTGCAGTACGCCTTCTTTTATATCGGCGTTTCAAACGCTTCGGGTGTGCGCGGCTCAATCGTCAACGCTATGAACACGTTTCTCTGCGTGTTGATGGCAGCGCTCGTGTTCCGGCAAGAACGGCTCACTGCGCGCAAAGTCCTCGGCTGCGCTATAGGTTTTGCCAGAGTCGTTATCGTCAACCTCACCGGTGGCGATAGCGGCGGCGCCGTCACGCTCACAGGCGAGGGCTTCATCCTTATTGCCGCTGTCTCCTACGCTGTCTCGTCTGCCCTCATCCACACCTACTCCCAGCGCGAGGACCCCGTGGCGCTCGGCGGCTACCAGTTTATCAGCCCTAGTCATCGCTCAAAGCCCCTTCGGCAGCACACGGTGCTACCGAGTCACCGGTCCTGCAGGGCGATGACGTCCATGCCCATGTCGTTGGCGCTGCCGTGACCCTGCTGGTCCTCGCGCACCGCCTCGATGGCGCTCACGTACGTGTTGGCGGCAGACATCGCCGTCACGCAGGTCACGCCGCGGCGCACCGCCTCGGTACGCAACAGATAGCCGTCGCCACGCGAACCCGGGCCGTACGGCGTGTTAATGATCACCGCGATCTTGCCATCGGCGATGAGGTCGCCGATGTTGGGGCGCTCACCGTCGTGCGGGCCGCTGATCTTCTCCACGACCTCGCAGGTCACGTTGCCGCCGCGCAGCACGCGCGCCGTACCCTCGGTGGAGCAGATATCAAAGCCCAGGTAGCGCAGGATACGGGCGACCGAAAGGATGTGACGCTTGTCGCGGTCGCACACGCTAATGAACACCTTGCCGGCGCTCGGGTCGGGCAGCTTGTAGTCGATCGCCAGCTGCGTCTTGGCGTATGCCTCGGGATAGCTCTTGGCGATACCCATGACCTCGCCCGTCGACTTCATCTCGGGCCCCAGGATAACGTCGGCGCCCGGGAAACGGCCCCAGGGCATAACGGCTTCCTTCATGCAGAACCAGTCCAGCTGACGCTCGTCGCTCGGCAGGCCCAAGCTCGCGATGGAATCGCCCGCCATGATACGCGCCGCGCACTTGGCCAGCGGCACGCCGGTGGCCTTGGAGATGAACGGCACGGTACGGCTGGCACGCGGGTTGGCCTCGATCACGTAAACGGTCTCGCCCTTAATGGCGTACTGCACGTTAACCAGGCCGCGGACTCCCAGCGCCATCGCGATGCGGCGCGTGGTCTCGCGAAGCTTTGCCTGCAGGCTCTCGCTAAAGCTGAACGGGCAGCCTCGGCCATGTAATCGCGCAGATGCTCGGCATCGTAGGCGATCATCATGCCGCGGCCGCCCAGCACGTAGCTCGGACGCACCAGCAGCGGGTAGCCAATATGCGCGGCCACGGCCTCGGCCTCCTCAAACGAGGTTGCCTGGCCCGCCGGCGGATACATAATGCCCAGCTTGTCGAGCAGGGCGGCAAAGCGCTCGCGGTCCTCGGCAAAGTCGATGGCATCGGGCTTGGTGCCCATGATGTTCACGCCGCTTTCCTCGAGCATGCGCGCCAGCTTAAGCGGAGTCTGGCCGCCGAGCGTCACCACGACGCCGTCGGGTCGCTCAACATCGATGACATCCATGACGTCCTCGTAGGTGAGCGGCTCAAAGTAAAGGCGGTCGGACGTGTCGTAGTCGGTCGAAACGGTCTCGGGGTTGCAGTTGACCATGATGGTCTCGAAGCCGCGGGCCGCCAGCGCGTAGCTCGCGTGCACGCAGCAGTAATCGAACTCGATACCCTGGCCAATACGGTTGGGGCCGGCGCCCAGGATCATCGCCTTGGGCTTGTCCGCCGGCGTGGTCTCGTCGGGAGCCACGCACTTCTTGGCATCCGGGCTCGTGCGGTAGATGTTCTCGTACGTCTTGTAGTGGTACTCCGTGGCACTCGAGAACTCCGCAGCGCAGGTATCGACCGTCTTCATGCTGGGAACCACGCCCAGACCCTTACGATAGGCGCGCACAAAGCGCTCGTCCGAGCCGGTCAGCGCGGCGATCTCGGCGTCGCTCGTACCGTACTGCTTGAGCAGACGCATCGCGTCGGCGTCGATATCCTCCACACGCAGGCCGCGGATGCTCTGCTGGACCTGCACCATATCGTTGATACGGTTGAGGTACCACGGATCGATACCGCAGATGGCATGGATGCGAGCGATGTCCCAGCCACGACGCAGGGCCTCGACCACAAAGAAGATGCGATGCTCGGTCGGGGTTGCCACGGCCTGAGCAAGCTCGTCGTCGCTCAGCTTATCGGCACCCTCTTTGCCACCGGCGCAGATACCCTGGTGGCCGTCCTCCAGCGAGCGCATAGCCTTGCCAAAGGCCTCCTCAAAGGTGCGGCCGATCGCCATGATCTCGCCCACGGCCTTCATGCGCGTAGTGAGCGTGGGGTCGGTACCCTTGAACTTCTCGAAGGCAAAGCGCGGCACCTTGACCACACAGTAGTCGATCGTGGGCTCAAAGCAGGCGGGCGTAGCCTTGGTGATGTCGTTGACGATCTCGTCGAGCGTGTAGCCCACGGCCAGGCGCGCGGCGGCCTTAGCGATGGGGAAACCTGTGGCCTTGGAAGCGAGGGCGGACGAGCGGCTCACGCGCGGGTTCATCTCGATGACGATCAGGCGGCCGGTGTTGGGGTTCACGGCAAATTGCACGTTGGAGCCACCGGTCTCGACGCCGATCTTCTCCAGAATGGCGAGCGAGGCCACGCGCATGCGCTGATACTCAAGGTCGGAGAGCGTCTGCGCC
>JAIHVJ010000178.1 GCA_022720335.1 Collinsella sp. | reverse complement strand
GCGGTAGCCCCCTGTGAGACCGCTGCCGTCCTTGAACGAGTTGAGTTTCGACGGATCGAGCGGGTTACCATATTTGTCAGTCGCCTGGAGCAGCGTGGGTACGCTCACCGTGTTGGTGACGGTGCGAAACATCGAGGGGAGCGAGGCGAACGCCACGCCGAGTTGGGGGATGCGCCCGAGTGGGAGCTTGATGGCGCCGGAGACGTCCGCATGCTCCTGGGTGAGCGCGAGGTGGATTTTGGTCGATGCGAGCCGTTCTGCCACGAGCCCCTCTCGGTCGCCGTCCTCCAAAGGCCTGATTTCTTTGTCTGCCATGGTGCGCTCCTTGCTTGCGTTGATTGTTGTGGGCATTATCCTGCCGTTGGGTGGTTTGCCGGAGCGGGGCAGAGACCGAGCTCCGAGCGAAGTGCGTCAACTTGCTTTCTTTCATTTGGATTGGGTCGACTCTAAGAGAAGGGCAGCTATCCAGCCGCCCTTCCCAGTCGTGATCGCTTTGGGAATACTATTTCCGCCATGACGCTTTGGAGCGAAGTCTTCTCGCAGTCATGAAGCAGAATGCAGCCGCCGTGGTCAGTACGATATTGACTATCCAAGTGGAATCACCAGTTGCGGCAAGTTTGGATTTATCGCCCGCGGTGCGTCTCGGATTTTCCGCAGACGTCCTGCCGCCATCCTTCTCGCTGGTGACAGAATCGTCCTTCGCGCCATCGAATGAGCTCGCATCGGTCTTTCCGCCCGTCTGCCCCCCTTGGTCCTTCTCCTCAACGGCGAAGGAGGCGTCAGTCGTTGTTCCGTCCTTCCAGACGGCCGTGACCGTATGGCCGCCGGCGGCCAATGTATCGAGGAAGGTCGGCTTGAACTCAATAATCGTGCTGCCCCTGGTTGCGGTGTAGTTCTCAGCGGAGACCTCATTTCCGTCTACGAGGAGACGCGTGAACTCATTGAGAGGACCACTGAAGCGGAAGGTCAGACCGACCCCGCCGCCCTTTGCATACGCCTGCCCGTCGCCCTTGGTGGCTGCATACAGCGGGGCGGTCACGTCGAAGGTGACGTCCCCCGCGTCGTCGACATCAAAGGTCTGAACGCCTGCCTTGCCGTTACGCTCGGCGTAGGCGGAGCTGTAGACGAAGGTCTCATGACCCGTCTTGTCGAGGACCGCGAGGGCATGGATCTCAAACGAGCCCATCGAGAGCGACGTGGGGAACTCGATTTCGATATAGCCTCTTGCCGCATCGTAGCTGCAGCTCAACGTTTTACGGGCTTTTACCGAGTTCGGGTCCTCGACATAGCCGGGGTCGCCGAGGATCGGGGAGACGGACTTCACGCCGTCCGCGTCGCCTACATTGCAATAGATACGGAGGACCCCACCGACGGGGACCCTCTTCGCGGAGATGGAAACGTTTGAGACCGTGGGCAGGTTCCGGTCGATCGTGCTGCCGGTCACCTCGAAGCACAGCTCGCTCGGGTCAGCGACCGAGAAAGTTGCGCCCGAGATGCCGTTGGCCCTGGCGTAGGAACTCTCGTACACATCGGTCTCGAACCCTAGGTCATCGGTGACCGAAAGGCCGATCAGCCTGTGCCTTCCGATCCTATTGCTGTCGAATGTGAGGTCGAACCCGTCGATAGACGGGCCTCCGTGATAATAGGCCGACGAAACGGAACAGCCGTCGTCCGTATCCTCCCAGCCCCGCTGCAGTATGGGGGAAACGGAGCGAACGCCGTCGGCGTCCGAGACGGTCCAAGAGATGTGGAAGTCGGAGCCGGTCGCGACCTCCCTGCTCGAGAGCGACACGGAGGACACGGTCGGCGGGTTCTGGTCCGCGGGACCTTCGGTCACCTCATACTCTAGGGGGTCGGTGGTGAAGGTCGGACAGTCAAGTCCTTTCTCCTCGGCATATGACGCATCGTAGATATCCGTTACCCATCCAAGGCTGTCGGTCACGCCGAGACCGATGATGCGGTACTTGCGGAGCCGGTCACTCGGGGAGGTGTGAATATCGAAGCCCGCGGTCGTGTCGCCGGTCGACTGGAAGGCGAGATGGGAGCTGTTGCCCTGACCTCCGCCATCGATATCGACGACGACCTCGACTATGGGCGTGACGGATCGTACCCCGTCGGGGTCGTCGACGCTGTAGCCGACATGCAGCGTGGAGCCGGCCGTGACCGCCGTCGCGGATATCGTCACGTTGGATATGCTGGGCGGGTTCGGATCAGACGCGGCTAGGGCGGTTGAAGGCAAAGCCAGCAATACGGCGGCGGACAGCGGGATGAGCAGGCTAAGCGCAAAGCGCCTGGAGAATTTCAAGGGGGTCATTGGCGGCACCGATCTTCCAAAATTGTTGCAGCGACACCAGTATATCCACGGTACCGACCGTCAGATCTCTCTTCCGCGAACGGTTCGGCAGTTTAAGGACGGCATATGGACGTCCATTTCGTCTGGGCATCTCGTAAGGGCGATTAGGGGGGCGAGTTTCTCGGGATAATCGATTGGAGACGTCTAAGAAACGTTTAATTCCGCCTAATTGCTCAATACCTTCAGGGCTGAATGCGTCTCGGCTTTGTTGACGGGACCTTTCATTGAACGATACGCCTCTCCATCAGAGGCTGCCGTCACGAGACTCCCCTGCCTACACCCTCGCGATCCCGCGTGCAGCTCTCAACAGCTCGTACTCTCTCTGGCTCCACTGGCGCAGCTTGGCCGCGCTCACGGCATCTCGGCACAGGTCCAGGAACACCTCAGCGCCCTCGCAAAAGCACTCGCGGGCAAAGTCACCCGAGCCGCTTGCGATACAGTTTTGGCTTGGCTGCCAGGTTGTGGAAGTTGCGCTCGCTGCGCACGGAGAAATTGTCCATACGGACTCCTTTCATCGATGTTGGCAGGGCCACCGTGCCTCTTGGCCAGTTGGCGTCGGGATCGTGGAGCCAACTCTCTACCCCGACTCTGGATAAAACGCGCCCGCTCCTTGCAGGCACGATGGAGTCTATCAACGTGTACGGACAGAAACCAACGCCATCCGCGAAATGACGCGCGGATGGCGTTGGTTTCCCAAGTGATTATTCGGCTTTCATTCGGAAAAGTGTCGAAATCAGCCGTGTAAAAGTACGGAAAAGTGTCGAAATAGGCACCTTAAAACTTCGGAAAAGTGTAGCTGGATGACAAAACAGCACTTAGAAGCTGGTGCTGGATGCGGGATCCTGCGGCCGCCTTCAGCTCTCGCTACTTATCGTCCCCGTCGTTGGGGTCGCCCTTGAGGGTGTTGATGTCCAGGTACTGGTTATCGTCCTCTTTTTGCTGGGTCTCCGACTCCGCTTGGGTGGGGCCGCGGAACAGCTGGAATCCCTCAAACGCAATGGCGCCGAGCAGGGCAATGACAATGGCGATAAAGGCGACCTTGACTGCCTGCGGAAATTCCGAGAAACGCAGCGCCTTTTCCTCGGCGTAATAATCGGCGAAGCGCTCTTCGCCCGTGCTTTTGGTATACGCCGGTGCGGACGCGGCCTCCGGGTCATATTCCGGTGCAGGCGTGGCAGCGTACGAATCATTGAGATAATCGCTCGATGCGGTGCCATAATCCTCGGTCTCGATGCGACTGGTGCCAGCATAGTCATCGGAATAATCGGAATATGCCGCACCGCCCTCATAGTCCGCGGCGCTCGTGTTGGCGGCAAAAAGCGGGTTAACTGGAACATCGAGCGCCGGCATGCCGGTAGAGGTCTCATCCAGATCGGCTGCAGCCCAGGAATCGTGGACAACCTGATGGGCAACGGGCTCATCGAGCCTTGTGACCGGAGGCTTGCGTGCCGCAGGAACAGGCAACTGCTGGGCGCTGTACATAACAGTGCTGTCGGCCGATTTGCCCTGCGTCGCTGCAGCGAGAAATGCCGCCGTCTCGGACGGGTCGCTTGCGGGGCGGGGAGCGGGTGTGGGCGCCGAAGTGGGTGCGGGCGTAGGCGCGGGCGTCGAAACAGGCGACTGCGCAGGAGTCGGCGCAGGTGTGGACTTAGGCGCAAGTGCGGGATTGGGGCTTGACGGGCGAGCCCCGCCGCCCATGAGTTCGTCGGCGGTCCACGGGCGATCATCCATCACGTCGTCAAGGCTCAGTGAAAACAGGTCGTCTTCACCCTCATCGAACATGCGGTGCACATGTCCACCAATTGCCGGAATCAATCCGCGACCGGTGCATGATGCCTTGCTCAACGCCATTCTGTTCCATCCTTTCGAAATACTAATGACATCGATTATATGGAACTTCCCAAGCGGCTCGGTCTTGGATTCGTGCTTTCCAGAACTCGCGCCCAAAAGGGGAGGGCAATCCAGGCGAGTGCCTACTTGTCGCCGGCCGCCGCCTTGGCCTCATTGAGGTAGCTATAGAAGCTGTATTTGGAGATGCCAAAGAACTCGCAGGCGCGCTCGCTCGACTTGGAAATGAGGAAGGCGCCGCGACGGTCGAGGTAGCCAATGGCACGAATGCGCTCGTCTTTGGTCATGAGCGCCGCGGGCTTGCCCACAAACTGCTCGCACTCGTGCAGCAGGTCCTCGAGCAGGTCGCCGATGTTCTTGGTAATGGGCTCGGGCTCGGTATAGCCCGTGCCGCCGGTGCCGGTAAAGGCATCGAGCGAGCGCTCAAAAGCCTTCATGAGCGTAATGTCAAAGTTGATGCCCAAAATGCCGACGGGCTTGCCCTCGTCGTTGCGGATAAAGATCGTCGACGATTTGAGCAGCTTACCGTCGGTGGTTTTAGTGAGGTACGGCTCGCGGTCGTGTACATCGGTGGCGCCCTCGTGCATAGATTCAAGCACAATATGGCTGGGGCCGTCACCCAGTTTGCGCCCGCTGACGTGGCCGTTTTCAATCACTACGATGGAGCGGTCCACATCCTCGGTCTCCAGGTCGTGGACGACGATTTCGCAGTTGGGGCCAAATTGGAGCGCCAGGCCGTGTGCAAGGCGCTTGTAGAACTCAATCTGTGCGGGGGTCATGGGTGCCTTCCTAAAAATTAGTTTGGGTTCACTGTGCCATAAACACTTAAGGAGTTCACCGTATGGCCGATAAGATCCAGTGGGCGGGCAACACGATGCCCAAGAGCGATGACAAGCACTTGGGAATCATGAGCCTCGACCACGTGAAGAAGGCCCGCGCCTTCCACCAGTCGTTCCCCCAGTACACCGTCACTCCGCTTGCCCGCCTGGATGGTCAGGCCGCGCGCCTGGGCCTGTCCAACCTGTGCGTTAAGGACGAGAGCTATCGCTTTGGCCTCAACGCCTTTAAGGTCCTAGGCGGTTCGTTTGCCATGGCCAACTACATTGCCGACGAGACCGGCAAGGACGTTGCCGAGTGCACCTTCGATTACCTGACCTCCGATCAGCTTGCCAAGGACTTTGGCCAGGCCACCTTCTTTACCGCCACCGACGGCAACCATGGCCGCGGCGTGGCATGGGCTGCAAACAAGCTGGGCCAGAAGGCCGTCGTGCACATGCCCAAGGGTTCCACCAAGCCCCGCTTCGATAACATCGCCGCCGAGGGCGCCACGGTGACCATCGAAGAGGTCAACTACGACGAGTGCGTGCGCATGGCCGCCGCCGAGGCCGACGCCTGCGAGCGCGGCGTCATCGTTCAGGACACCGCCTGGGAGGGTTACGAGAAGATCCCGTCCTGGATCATGGAGGGCTACGGCACCATGGCTTCCGAGGCTGCCGAGCAGCTGCGCGAGATGGCCATCAACCGCCCGACGCACGTGTTTGTCCAGGCTGGCGTGGGTTCGCTCGCCGGCGCCGTGGTGGGCTACTTCACCAACCTGTATCCCGATAACCCGCCCACCTTCGTCGTGGTCGAGTGCGCGCCTGCCGCCTGCCTGTACAAGGGCGCTGCCGCCGGCGACGGCGACCCGCGCATCGTGGACGGCGACATGCCCTCCATCATGGCCGGCCTGTGCTGCGGCGAGCCCAACATTCTGGGCTGGGATATCCTGCGCAACCACACCACCGCCTTCGTGTCCTGCCCCGACTGGGTCACCGCTCGCGGCATGCGCACTCTGGGCGCTCCCGAGAAGGGCGACCCGCGCGTCATTTCCGGCGAGTCCGGCGCTGTGACTACCGGCCTGGTCGAGACCCTCATGCTCGATCCCGAGTACGCCGAGCTCAAGGAGCTCATCGGCCTGGACAAGACGAGCTCCGTGCTCTGCTTCTCCACCGAGGGCGACACGGACCCCGACCAGTATCGCCGCATCGTCTGGGAAGGCGAATATCCCACTTGCTAATCGTTGGGGCGGAGTAAATAGGTATCGCTCCGCCACCTCACAGGTAGATTCCTTCGTTTGAAAGGTTATGAACAATGGCTAAAGAACTCGATTTCGACGCTATCAAGGCTGCTGCTGAGTCCCACCGTGCTGACATGACTCGCTTCCTGCGTGCTATGATCTCTCACCCCTCTGAGTCCTGCGAGGAGGGCGAGGTTGTCGCTTGCATTAAGGCCGAGATGGAGGCCCTCGGTTATGACGAGGTCAAGGTTGACGGCCTGGGCAACGTTATGGGCTTTATGGGCGAGGGCGACAAGATCATCGCCATCGACTCCCACATCGACACCGTCGGCATCGGCAACATCGAGAACTGGGATGCCGATCCCTATGAGGGCTACGAGACCGACGAGATCATCTACGGCCGCGGCGGCTCCGACCAGGAGGGCGGCATGGCTTCTGCTACCTACGCTGCCAAGATGATGAAGGACATGGGCCTCATCCCCGAGGGCTACAAGATCATGGTCGTCGGCACCGTCCAGGAAGAGGACTGCGACGGCATGTGCTGGCAGTACATCTACAACAAGGACGGCATTAAGCCCGAGTTCGTCATTTCCACCGAGCCCACCGACGGCGGCATCTATCGCGGTCACCGCGGCCGCATGGAGATCCGCGTCGACGTTCACGGTACCTCCTGCCACGGCTCCGCTCCCGACCGCGGCGATAACGCCATCTACAAGATGGCCGACATCATCGCCGACGTCCGCGCCCTCAACAACAACGGCTGCGACGAGTCGACCGACATCAAGGGCCTCGTCAAGATGCTCGACCCCAAGTACAACCCCGAGCACTACGAGGACGCCCGCTTCCTGGGCCGTGGCACCTGTACCGTCAGCCAGATCTTCTACACCAGCCCCAGCCGTTGCGCCGTGGCCGACTCCTGCGCCATCTCCATCGACCGTCGTATGACCGCCGGCGAGACCTGGGAGTCCTGCCTGGACGAGATCCGCAACCTGCCGGCCGCCAAGAAGTACGGCGACGACGTGAAGGTCTCCATGTACATGTACGACCGTCCGTCCTGGACCGGCGAGGTCTACGAGACCGAGGCTTACTTCCCCACGTGGATCAACAAGGAGACCGCTCCGCACGTCAAGGCCCTCGTCGACGCCCACAAGGCCATGTTCGGTGACGAGCGCATCGGCTGCGAGCCCAGCATGGACAAGCGCACCGGTCGTCCGCTGTGCGACAAGTGGACCTTCTCCACGAACTGCGTTTCCATCCAGGGCCGCTATGGCATCCCCTGCGTCGGCTTTGGCCCGGGTGCCGAGTCTCAGGCTCACGCTCCCAACGAGGTCACCTACAAGGACGACCTGGTCACCGCTGCCGCCATGTATGTGGCTGCCCTGAACCTCTACGATCCGAGCCAGGCCGATGGCGACGCCACCGTGTTCCGCGCCGGTCTGACCAACAACAAGATCGACTAGTCCCATTCCTTGATCTTGTTGAGCCGGGGACCGCTCGTGTCCCCGGCATCCCCTGTTGACTTGGGGCCCGCGGTCGTTATCTCCCATGCTTCCTCAACGGTAGCGGGTCCTCGTCATAGCGCTCTGCATGTTCTAGCCACACGCGCATGCCGGAGCGCATCTACCCATTACCATCATTCGCATCTTTGGAAAGGACACATACATGGACGCTAAGTTTACCGAGCTCGTCGAGCAGCTGAACGGTCTCGATTTTAAGGGTATGTACGGCAGCGACTTCCTGCATACCTGGGACAAGACCACCGATGAACTCAAGGCTCTCTACGTCGTCGCCGACGCTCTGCGTCAGCTGCGCGAGAACAACGTCTCGTCCAAGATCTTCGACTCGGGTCTGGCCGTCTCCCTGTTCCGCGACAACTCCACCCGTACGCGTTTCTCTTTCTCTAAGGCCGCCAACCTGCTCGGCCTTGAGCTGCAGGACTTGGACGAGAAGAAGTCCCAGATCGCCCACGGCGAGACCGTCCGCGAGACCGCTACCATGATCTCCTTCATGGCCGACGTCATCGGCATCCGCGACGACATGTACATCGGCAAGGGCGACGCCTACATGGCCGAGGTCTCCGAGTCTGTCCAGCAGGCCTACGAGGACGGCGTTCTGGATCACCGCCCCACGCTCATCTCCCTGCAGTCCGACTCCGACCACCCCACGCAGTCCTCTGCCGACATGCTCTACCTCATCAACGAGTTTGGCGGCCTTGAGAACCTCAAGGGCAAGAAGGTTGCCGTCACCTGGGCCTATTCGCCCTCTTACGGCAAGCCGCTGTCCTGCCCGCAGTCGCTGATCAGCCTGCTGCCCCGCTTTGGCATGGACGTCACCCTGGCTCACCCCGAGGGCTACGACCTCATGCCCGAGGTCGTCGAGCGCGCCAAGGGCTACGCCGCCGAGTCCGGCACCACCTTTAAGCAGGTCAACACCATGGCCGAGGCCTTCGAGGGCGCCGACATCGTGATCCCCAAGAGCTGGGCTCCGTTTGCCGCCATGGAGAAGCGCACCAACCTGTACGCCGAGGGCGACGACGCCGGCATCGCAGCGCTCGAGAAGGAGCTGCTCGC
>JAIHVJ010000177.1 GCA_022720335.1 Collinsella sp. | reverse complement strand
GCAACCAGAGAGGTCACCCATGGAATTTTACGCAAGCTGCCCCGAGGGCTTTGAGTCCGCACTCGCCGATGAGCTTAAACGCCTCGGGCTTTCGCATGTTCGCCGGCTGAGGGGCCGCGCCACGTTTGAGGGCGAGCTCGAAGAAGGCTACCGCGCCTGTCTGCGGTCGCGCCTGGCGAGCCGCGTGTTCGTGGTACTCGGGCGCTTTGAGGCGCAGGATGCCGACGAGCTGTACGATGGCGTTTACGACATCGCCTGGGAGAGCATCGTCCGCCCCGGCGCCACCATCGCCATTACCGCCCGCGGCGTGACCGAGCAGCTGCGCAACACGCGCTTCTCGGCCCTGCGCGCCAAGGACGCATTGTGCGACCGCCTGGCCGAGACCACGGGCCGTCGCGCCGACGTCGATGCCGCCGACCCCGATGTTCACCTACTGCTTTCGTTGCGCCAGCGCCGCGCGAGCATAAGCCTAGACCTTTCGGGCGACCCGCTGTTCAAGCGCCTGCCGCCCGCGGCGACCCGTGCCGGCGAGGGCGCGCACGTGCTGCGCCCCGACTACGCCGCTCTGGTGCTGGCGCAGGTCGGCTGGACCGCACTGTGCGAGCGCGAGCTGACGGCCGATGATTACGAGAATGAAGCCCTGCCCACGCTGATCGATGCCTCGTGCGCCGGCGGCGGTCTGCTGCTGGAGGCCGTGAATATTCTGACCGACCGCGCCCCGGGCGCCGCACGCGAGCGCTGGGGCTTTGAGGGCTGGCAGCTGCACGACGCCGCCCTGTGGGAGCAGCTGCGTGCCGAAGCGCACGAGCGCGAGACGACGGCACGCGAGCGCCAGGCGCGCATCGTTGCCGTGGATGTTGACCCCGCCGCCCGCAAGACTGCCGAGCGCATGGTTAAGTGCGCCGGCTACAAGCGTTTCGTCGACTTCTGCGCTGCCAAACCAGCCACCGTGCTGGACCATGCAGGCGCTGTCGCCGGCGCCGCCGTAGTCGCAGACACCACCGAGACCCCGCTTTCGCTCATGCACGACGCCATGACGCTGGTCGGCGAGCTGCGCCGCGCGCCCGAACTCGCTTCGGCACCGGTCGCCACGCTCGCCCGCGATGGCCTTATGGCCCGCGCGCTCCATGCCGAGCCTGCGCGCTCCATCGCCGTCATGCCCAATAACGAGGAGGCGGCTATTGAGGTCTGGCCCTCGCTCGACCACGCCGCCGCGGCATTCGAAGCTGCGACCAGCGCAGATGCCGAACAGCAGACCGCAGACGCTCAAGACGAAGCCGCCGACACTCCCATGCCCGAACCTGCCGCCACGCTCGACCTGGGCGACGGCAAGCCGCTGCCCGTGCTCATCCCCGAGTCCGAGCAGTTCGCCAACCGCCTGCGCAAGAACGCCCGCCTGCGTCGCAAGTGGGCAAAGCGCGAGGGCGTGAGCTGCTACCGCGTCTACGATGCCGACCTGCCCGACTACTCCGCCGCCATTGACCTGTACGAAGGCTGCCCGCAGACGCCGGGCCGCTGGCTCGTCATCGCCGAATACGCCGCGCCCAAGACCATCGATCCCACGCTGGCCCAGGCCCGCATGCTCGACATCTTGGCCATCGCGCCGCGCATCCTAGATGTTCCCGCCGAGCATGTGCACGCCAAGGCCCGCATGCGTTCGCGCGGCGGCTCGCAGTACGGCAAGCAGGGCGCCGGCAAGGGCGCATCGGGCGAGCGCGCCAACATCGCGCGCCGTCGCCTGCCGCTCATCGAAGAGGGCGGACTCACCTTTGCCGTCAACTTTGACGACTACCTGGATGTTGGCATCTTCCTGGACCACCGCGTCACCCGCAGCCTGGTGCGCGAGCACGCCAAACAGGCGCGCCGCTTCCTCAATCTGTTCGCCTACACCGGCACCGCCACCTGCTATGCGGCAGACGGCGGCGTCGAGGAGACCGTGACGGTCGACCTTTCCAACACCTACCTGGACTGGGCCGAGCGCAACATGCGACAGAACGGCTTTGTGGGCCCGCAGCATCACTTTGTGCGCGACGACGTGCTTGCCTGGATTCGCGACCAGCGCCAGACGCGCAACCGCTGGGACCTGATCTTTGTCGACCCGCCCACGTTTTCGAACTCGTCCAAGATGGGCCGTCGCACCTGGGATGTCCAGCGCGACCATGTGGAGCTTTTAGCCGGCGTATCTCGCCTGCTCGCACAGGGCGGACATGCCATCTTTAGCTGCAACCTGCGCGGCTTCCGCCCCGAGACGCGCAAGCTCGCACGCGCGGGCGTCGTGCTGGAGGACATTACGGCGCAGACCATCCCCGAGGATTTCGCACGCAACCAGAAGGTGCACCATTGCTATATCGTGCGCCGCCTGCCCATCGAGGACGCCATGGCCGAGGTCGGCTTTAGCGCCGAGGAGATTGCCGAGCGAACCGAGGAGCTGCGCAACCCCGAAACCCGCAAGCCTCGCGCAACGGCGCCCGCGCACGCGCAGGCCGGCGACCGAGGGCCGCGCGGCGACGGCAAGCCCGTCTGTGCAGGTAAGCCCAAAAAGAAGAAGTTCTACGCCAGCAAGCCCAAGGGCAAGTAAACAAAGTTGCGGTGGAATAGTTCCTAAAAAGCCTGGTAAAAGCCCAAACAGGAACTATTTCACCGCAACTTATAGTGGGATGGCGGATGCCAGCCTATCCCTGGGTGACCAATCGGTAACCGATACCCACGTGCGTCTGGATATAGCGCGGATGCGCGGGGTCGGACTCGATCTTCTTGCGCAGCGTACCCATAAAGACGCGCAGGCTTGCCAGGTCACTCTTAGTTGCCGTGCCCCAAATCTCATGCAGGATAAACTGGTGTGTCAGCACCTTGTCGGCGTTATGCGCCAGCAGGCACAGGAGCTTATACTCGATCGGCGTCAGATGCAGTTCCTCGCCATCCATCGTGGCGATGCCGGCATCAAAATCGATATGCAGCTCACCGGTATCGAACGAGCCCTCGGAGGCAACACTGCCCGTTTGCGCATACGAAAGGCGCCTGAACGTCGTGCGAATGCGCGCGAGCAGCTCCTCGACCGAAAACGGCTTGGTCAGGTAGTCGTCGGCGCCGGCATCGAGCGCACGAATCTTGTCCGCGTCCTCGCTGCGCGCCGAGACCACGATGATCGGCATGCCCGACCATGCGCGCACCGACTCCACTACCTTGACGCCGTCCATATCGGGCAGGCCCAAATCGAGCAGCACAATGCTCGGCGCTTGCGATGAGGCGGCAGCGATAGCGGCATGGGCGGTCTCCACGGCCATATGACGCAAGCCGTGCGCCTCGAGCGCGGCAACGATAAGATTGCGAACGGCGGGGTCGTCCTCAACGACCAAGATGAGCGGTTTTACGGCAGAGTTCGGCACGACGCTACTCCTTATCAAACGAAACATCGGCGACGGGAAGCTCAATCGTAAAGACCGAGCCGTGCGGGTCCGCCGCGGCAACCTCTATGCTACCGCCATGCGCCAGCGCAATGGACCGGCAGAGCGAAAGACCCAGGCCCACGCTGCGATGGCTGTCGGCCAGACCGTGGTTGGCGGTGTAGAACGACTCAAAGATCCGCTCGCGGTCCTCGGGTGCGATGCCCGGACCATCATCGGCCACCGAGCACGCCACGCGTCCATCGTCGACGCTAATCGAAATCATGATATGCGAGCCTGTGGGCGTATAGAGATTGACCACCAGCTGCACCATCAGGCGCGCATCGACGTTGACGAGCGCCGGCTCATCGCACGCCACCACCTTAAGGTCGTGCTCGCGCACGGCCGGACTTACGTGGCGCAGCGCCTCCTCGACGATATCGTCCATGAGCTCGAGTGTGGTCGACAGGCGCATACCGCCACCCTCGAGCTTGGTGATGGCGAGCAGGTTCTCGACGGTGGCGTTGAGCCATTGCGCATCCGAGCGAATGGAAAGGAGCAGGCCGCGGCGCGTCTGGGCATCGAGCACCGCGGTGCCGGTCGAGCCCTGATCGAGCAGGACATCGGCATTGCCCGAAATACTGGTGAGCGGCGTACGCAGATCGTGCGAGATGGAGCGCAGCAGGTTGGCGCGCAGCTGTTCGTTTTTGGCGAGCACCGCCGCCTCCTCGCGGGCCTCCATGGCGCGGGCGCGATCGAGTGCCAGCTCGCCTTCGCTCACGATAGCATCGGCAAGTGTTCGCTCCTCGTGCGTCAGCACGTCGGGCTCGGCAACGATAGCCAGCACGCCCACCACCGAGGCGGGGTCGCCCGAGCGCGCGAAGCCGTCGCCTGTGCGAACCGTCAGGTAGATGCCATAAAACGCCGAGCCGCCAAACGTGGCGTCGAGCGGCGTCCCCACATAGGCGGACGCCGAGAGCCGCGGCGGCATCTGCGGCGCCAGTTCGTACACCGGTGCGGCATCGCCCACGGCCGTGTATGTCGCACGCGGCAGCAGGTCATCGCCCTCGGCGTCGGCGCTGTACCACACGACCGGACAGCCCGAAAGGCGCGCCAGCTGCGTTGCCATGGCGTGAACGATCTGCTGCTCGTCGGCGCACCGCTGCAGCATGCGGTTGGTCTCGAGCACCATATGCGTGCGGCGGTCGCTGGCGGCAGCCTGTGCCAAGGCGCGGCGCAGGGCCAACGCAATCGAGCTCGACACAAGCGAGACCACGAACATGATGAAGAACATGCCGGGATAGCCGCGGTCGATAAGCGACAGCGAGTAGCGCGGGTCGACAAACAAGAAGTTGTAGAGCGCCACGGCGGCAGCCGAGCTCAGCAAGCAATACAGGCGACTCCAGGTAAAGAATGCGCACAGCTGAACGGCGAACACATAGACGATCATGATGCTCGGCGCGAGACCCGGATGGTCGAGCAGCGCGCCCACAATCGTCGCCGCGACCAGCAGCCCCACCGATACGCAGGCGTCATACAGAGGAGTGCGGCGCGTCAGCGTTGTGCGCCGCCACCAAAAGCTATCGGCAATATCGCCGTCCGTACGGACGTCCATCAGCGTCCCGCCCCTCTCTCAAAAACAAAAACCACCACAAAGGGGACAGGCACCTTTGTGGTGGTTTCCCTTGTGGTGGTTCCAAGTGTATAGCCTTTGCAACCGGCGGTCGCTAGACAAACAGCACGTGCGCGAGCAGGGCACACACGCACACCACTCCAAATACCAGCGCCACGATCGAGATCACGCGGTCGGCCATGTCCATGTTGGCGCGATTCGTAAAGAACCGATCTTCGGCGGCGTCGGCGCGCGCCTCACGCACCATTTCGACCACCGCCTCACGGCCATCGAGCGCCTTTGTATCCATGTTTACCTCCCCGGCCTCATGCTTATCCATCAAAAACTAACTCCGTGTAGCCGCCGACGTCTACGGCCGCTCGTTGGGGGCCAGGCGCTGCATCTTATTCACAGCCTTGAACTTGGTGAACAGCGGCACGTACTCAAAGCTCACGTTGGAGTTCTCCAGGCCATACCAGCGTGCAGGCGTGCCGGCGGCGCGGCGGATGATGTACTTGAGCGTGATGGCCGTACGCTCGCTGGGCTCCACATCGCTTTCGGGCGCCAAAAGCTTACGGATCAGGACGAACTTGAAAGTGCCGATGTTACCCGGATCCTTGTAGACCGAGTAGTCATGCGTCTGCGGCGGCAGCTCGCCGGTGGCAGCCAGGTCCTGAACAACCTGACGCAGGTAGGCATTGACGCGCTGGTTGATCTTGTAGCCCAGGTACAGATGCACGCGGAACACGTAGTCGGTGCCGAACGTCTCGACCGAATAGGCAAAGGTGTGCGGTTCGTCCATGGTCTCGACATTCACAAACCACCAGGCGCGGGCACGCTTGGGATGCTTGTCCAAGATCGAATAGACGATATC
This sequence comes from Collinsella sp., assembly GCA_022720335.1. Classification (GTDB taxonomy): domain Bacteria; phylum Actinomycetota; class Coriobacteriia; order Coriobacteriales; family Coriobacteriaceae; genus Collinsella. The sequence continues at coordinate 1,558 of JAIHVJ010000177.1, read as the reverse complement.
GCGGTCGATGTAGTCGGTATGGGTGTCCTTGGTCAGGTACACGACGTTGTCGCTCATGCGCTCGTAACGGTCGTCGTCGCGCAGGCGCTTGAGCTGCGGCAGGTAGCTGCGCAGCGGCAGCAGCGTAAACTGGCGCTGCTCGACCGCCGTGCCGTTGTACCAGCACACCATAATGCCCATGATGAGCGCGGCCATCAGAATGGTGAAATAGCCGCCGTGGAAGAACTTGGTGAGCGAGCTCACAAAGAAAAAGCCCTCGAGCAAAAGGAAGAAGGCCGCGAAGATCCACGGAGCAACCTTGAGCTTGCGCTCCTCGTGCAGGTAGAAGAAGAGCAGAAGCGTGGTGCACATCATAGTCAGCGTAATGGCAAGGCCGTACGCGGCTTCCATATGCGCCGAGTTCTGGAACAGCAGCACCACGATGACGCAGCCGACAAGCATGACGTTGTTGACCATGGGAATATAAAGCTGGCCCTTGGTCTCGGCAGGGTAGAAGACCTGCATGTGCGGCATGAGGTCCAGACGGCTGGCCTCGGACACCAGCGAGAATGCGCCGGTGATGAGCGCCTGCGAGGCAATGATGGCCGCGACGGTGGAAAGGCCGACGGCAAACGGGCGCAGGCCCGGGGCGAGCATCTGGTAGAACGGGTTGAGGTCGGCAATGCCCATGAGCTCGGGGTTGGCAGCGTTGTTCATAAGCCAAGCGCCCTGGCCCATATAGGAAAGCAGCAGGCAGCACTTAACGAACGGCCAGGTAGCGTAGATGTTGCCGCGGCCGACGTGGCCCATGTCGGAGTAGAGCGCCTCGGCACCGGTGGTGGCGAGGAAGCAACTGCCCAGAATCATGATGCCCGCGTGGTTGTTGGGGCTCAGCAAAAAGGCGATGCCGCGCACCGGGTTGAGGCACAGCAGCACGGCGGGGTGCTGGAAGACAAAGAACAGACCCGTGCCGCCCAGGAACAGGAACCACAGCGTCATGATGGGGCCAAAGGCGTGACCGATCTTGGCCGTACCGATGCGCTGTACCAGGAAGAGCACGATGATGATGGCGAGCGTAATGGCGACGACGCGGCCCTGGTCATCGCCCAGCACGGCATGGACCGCCGGGATGGTGCGCAGGCCCTCGATGGCCGTGGTAACGGTAACGGCCGGCGTCAGGATGCCATCGGCGAGCAGCGCGGCGCCGCCCAGCATGGCAGGGATAATAAGCCACTTTCCGCAGCGCTTGACCAGGCTGTACAGGGCAAAAATGCCGCCCTCACCATGGTTATCGGCGCGCAGCGAGATGAGCACATACTTGATGGTGGTCAGCAGCGTGACCGTCCACACGACAAGGGAGAGCGCGCCGAGCACGAACTCCTCCGTGACGCTTCCGATGCCGCCGTTGCCGGCGACGAGCGCCTTGGTTACATACATGGGGCTGGTGCCGATATCGCCATACACCACGCCCAGCGTGACGAGCATCGCCGAGATGCTCACAGGAATCGCAGCGTGCGAGGCTGCCTCCTTGGCCTTTTGTTCCATAAGCCGGTTTCCTCCCAACTTTAATGTTCGAAGG
>JAIHVJ010000176.1 GCA_022720335.1 Collinsella sp. | reverse complement strand
CCCTCGACAACCTCGATCTCGAGCGGCTCGACCTCCTGCTGAATGTCGCCCACGAGCGAGTACAGCGAATCGTGCACGTCCTGCTCCTGCACCACGGCGCCAAAGCGGTCGACACCGGTGGGCATGTGCTCGACGGAAACGTCATAGCGCTCGAAGACCGAAAGCGCACGGCGCATAAAGCCGACGCGGGGCTTGGTGCGGTCGCGAGCCACGTTGATGGCGACAAAACCGCGCTTGCCGGTCACGCCGGTAATGATGGGCTCTGCCTCGCCCTCATCAGCCGTCTCGCTAATAATGGTGCCGGGGTCCTGCGGCGCATTGGTGTTCTTGATGACCAGCGGAATACCGGCCTCGCGCACGGGGAACACAGCCTCCTCGTGCAGGACGCTCGCGCCCATGTACGAAAGCTCGCGCAGCTCCTCGTAGGTAACGCGGGCGATGGGCTGAGCCTCGGGCACGATGCGCGGATCGGCAGAGTAGAAACCCGAGACGTCGGTCCAGTTCTCGTACAGATCGGCACCCAGGCACTTGGCCAGGATCGAGCCGGAAATATCGCCGCCGCCACGATCGAGCAGCTTAATCTGGCCCTCACGCGTCGCGCCGTAGAAGCCAGGCATAACAAAGCCGCCCTGCTGACCGTACTCCTGCACCAGCTCGGAGGTGCGATTCATGCTGAGCGTACCGTCGTGATGGAACGCTACAACCGTCGCGGCGTCCAGGAACGGTAGGCCCAGGTACTCAGCCATAAGGCGAGCGGTGAAGTACTCGCCGCGGCTCACGAGCTCCTCGGTGGAGTAACCGCCCGAGCGGGCGCGCTCGGCAAAAGCTGCGAACTCCTCACGGATGGGATAGGTGAGCTCCAGCTCGTCGGCAATATCAAAGTAGCGCTGGCCGATGTCCTCGAGCAGCTCCTCGCACGACACGTGGTACTTAACGTGCGCGTTAACCAGGTAGAGCAGGTCGGTCACCTTGGTGTCGCCCTTAAAGCGGCGACCGCAGGCGGAAACCACCACAAAACGGCGAGCCGGGTCGGCATCGACGATGGCCTTGATCTTCTTAAAGTGTTCGGCGTCGGCGACCGACGAGCCGCCAAACTTGGCAATCTTAATCATGGGCTGGAGGTTACCTTTCTAAAAAGCCTCTGCGAACCTATTTTGCGCGCTCTGATACCATGGTTTCACCGATTGGGACCAAGGCATCCGAGGAGCAGTGTTATATGGGAACTTATCATAGTACACGAGGACGCACTTTATCGTGCTCAAGTAAGGTGGCAATCCGCACCGGCATCGCTCCCGACGGGGGTCTGTTTGTCTCGGACGAGCTCGGCACCCAGCAGGTCGATATCAGCTCGCTTGCAGATAAATCGTACTTTGAAATCGCTCAAGATGTGTTGGGAATGTTACTGAATGATTACACGACCGAAGAAATTTCGGCGTGTGTCGACGAGGCATATCGCGGCACGTTCGCGAGCGAAGAGGTCACGCCGCTCGTCAAACTCGACGCCGCACCGGGCGCCGACGCCCCTCAGACCTATGTGATGGAGCTCTTTGGCGGCCCCACGAGCGCCTTCAAGGACGTCGCCCTGCAGATGCTCCCCCGTCTGATGGCCCGCACCTCTGCCAAGGACGGCGGCGCCGAGCGCATCATGATCGTCACCGCCACGTCTGGCGACACGGGCAAGGCCGCACTCGCTGGTTTTGCCGATGCTCCGGGCACGGGCATTACCGTCTTTTATCCCGAGGGCAAGGTCAGCCGCGTGCAGAACCTGCAGATGTCCACGCAGGAGGGCGACAACGTCGCCGTCTGCGGCATCCGCGGCAACTTTGATGACGCCCAGAGCGCCGTCAAGCGCATCTTTGCCGATAAGGAGCTTGCCGAGCGCCTGGAAGCCGCCGGCACGGTGCTTTCGAGCGCCAACTCCATCAATGTCGGCCGTCTGGTGCCGCAGGTCGTCTACTACTTTGCCGCCTATGCGCAGCTGCTGCGCGCCGGCGCTATCGAGGCTGGCGACGCCGTAGAGTTCTGTGTACCCACCGGCAACTTTGGCGATATCTTGGCCGGCTACTACGCCAAGCGCATGGGCCTGCCCGTCGCCAAGCTCATCGTCGCGAGCGACAAGAACAACGTGCTTGCCGACTTCCTGACCACCGGCGTCTACGACCGCAACCGTCCGTTCTTCACGACCATTTCGCCGTCGATGGACATCCTCATCAGCTCCAACCTCGAGCGCATGCTCTACTTCCTGTCCGACGGCGACTGCGAGCTCGTTGCCGGCCTTATGGAGCAGCTGGCACAAACTGGTCGCTACGAGGTTCCCGCCGAACTGCTGGCCAAGATCCAGAGCGTGTTTGGCTGCGGCTGGGCCAGCGAGGACGAGGTTCGCGCCGCCATCAAGAGCTGCTGGGATGCGAACGGCTACGTGATCGACCCGCACACCGCTTGCGGCTATCACGTCTTTGAGCAGGTCGCCCCCGCCGAGGGCGCCAAGGCCCGCGTGCTGCTTTCGACCGCCAGCCCCTACAAGTTCCCGCGCGCCTGCTGCGACGCTCTGGGGCTTAACGTTCCCGAGGACGACTTTAAGGCCATGCGTGTGCTCGAGCAGGCAACCAACACGGTCGCCCCGACCCAGCTCGCCGAACTCGAATCCAAACCCGTCCGCTTCGAAGACGTCTGTGACGTCGACGAAATGGCCAGCTACGTAGAGCAGGCTGCAAAAAAGATAGCAACCAACTAAACCCCTTATAAGGCACCGGCGAAAGCCGGCGCACCTTCTTTTATCAGATACCTACCGGGATGATGACGAACGTGCATAGCGTGCCTGGCTGTTTAGTTCGTCGCGAGTTCCGCACGCAAAGGAAAGCACTTAATGTGCTTTCCGTCTTGCGCAGGACTGCCCGAGCAGCGAACTAAACAGCCAGGCACGCCAGGAGGACTCACATGATCAAGATCACCGTCCCAGCAACAAGCGCCAACTTGGGCATTGGCTACGATACCCTCGGCATGGCCGTCAGCCTATACTCGCACTTCACCTTCGAGCGTACCGACAAGCTCACCATCACGGGCTGCCCCGAGGAGTTCCAAAACGAGAACAACCTGGTCTACGTGAGCTTTGTCGATGCGCTGGCCGCATGGGGCGAGCCGGCCTTCCCCGTCACTATCGACATCCAGACCGACGTGCCCGTCGCCCGCGGCCTGGGTTCCAGCTCCACCTGCGTCGTCGCCGGCATTATGGCGGCCGCCGCGCTGACGGGCCACACCGTCGACCGTGCCGAGCTCGTCCGCATCGCCACCGAGGTCGAGGGGCATCCCGATAACGTCGCTCCCGCCATCCTTGGCGGCGCCGTCTGCTCCTTTACGCCGACCGATTCGCTCCCCCAATGCCTGCGCTACGAGGTGAGCGATCGCTTGCGTTTTATTACCGTGATTCCGCCCTACGAGGTACATACGAGCGAGGCGCGCAAGGTCGTGCCGCAGGAGATTCCGCTCTCCACCGCCGTGTGGCAGATGGGCCGCATTGCTGGCATGACGCGCGGTCTGGAGACCGGCGACCTTGACCTGATTGCCGCCGCCAACGACGACCGCATCCAGGAGCCCTATCGCCGCCGCCTCATCCCCGACTACAACGCCGTGCGCGACACCTGCCTTAACGGAGGCGCCAAGACCATCTGGATTAGCGGCTCGGGCTCGACCCTTATGGCTGTGACCGACGATACCATCGTGGCAAAGTTCCTGCAGGTCAAGCTGCGCGAGCAGTTCCCTAAGTGTGATACGCATATTCTGACGTGCGACACGGAAGGCGCCCAGATCGAATACCTGTAGTCGCCGCCCCGTATACTCGCCGGGGAGGCCAGGGGGCTTTGCCCCCAAATCGTCCTCGGACATGGCAGGACCCCCGCTGCGCACTTCGTGCGGCGGGGG
>JAIHVJ010000175.1 GCA_022720335.1 Collinsella sp. | reverse complement strand
TCGCATGTCTTACTGTCTAACCAGTTGCGCCAAGGAGGCACCATGGACTACAAGATTACCGGCTACGAGCCCGCCCAGCTGTTCCATTTCTTTGAGGAGATCAGCGCGATCCCCCGTGGGTCTGGCAACGAGAAGGGCATCAGCGATTTCCTGGTTGCGTTTGCCAAGGAGCGCGGCCTCGACGTGTATCAGGACGAGGTCTACAACGTCATCATTCGCAAGCCCGCATCTGCCGGCGCCGAGAATGCCCCGACCGTGATGCTGCAGGGCCACATCGATATGGTTTGCGACAAGTTGGGTTCCGTTGAGCACGACTTTGCGACCGACGGTATCGACCTGGTCGTCAAGGACGGCGTCCTCACCGCTAACGGCACCACGCTGGGCGCCGACAACGGTATCGCCGTCGCTCTGATGCTCACCGTGCTCAACGACGATTCGATTGCTCATCCGGCCCTCGAGTGCGTGTTCACCACCGACGAGGAGACTGGCCTGGTTGGCGCCGAGACGCTCGACAAGTCCCAGATTAGCGCCCGCACCATGATCAACCTCGATTCCGAGGAGGAGGGCGTGGCCACCGTCAGCTGCGCCGGCGGTGTCGTCGTTACCTACACCTGCCCGATCGTGCGCGAGCACAAGACTGGCAGCACCCTTACGCTCGAGATCTCCGGCCTGCTGGGTGGTCACTCCGGCGCCGACATCCACCTGGAGCGCGGCAACGGCAACCTCATCATGGCCCGCATCATCGACCGCCTGATGGTCGCCGGCGAGCCCGCCATCGTCAGCTTTAACGGCGGCACTAAGGACAACGCCATCAACCGTGAGTGCAAGGCCGAGCTGGTTTACGCCGACCACGCTGCCGCCGAGGCAGCGGCCGAGATCGCAAGGGGCATCATCGCCGACGTCACCGCCGAGCTCGAGGTCTTCGACCCCGGCTTTACCTGCACCGTCGAGATTGCCGACGACGCCGAGGTCGAGGCCATGGACCAGAAGTCCGCGCTTGCCCTCATCCGCGCCCTGCGTCTTGCCCCTAACGGCGTGATTCGCCGCAACGTCGCCACCGACGGCTCCGTCGAGGTTTCCTCCAACATCGGCGTGGTTGCCACCTCTGACGACCAGGTCAAGATTATGCTGTCCCCGCGCTCCTCGATCACCTCGCTGCAGAACGAGTTCAAGGACCGCCTGCAGACGCTGGCCGATGTCTTGGGCTTCGACGCCAAGTTTGAGTTCGAGTATCCCGGCTGGAGCTATGCCGAGCATTCGCCGGTCCGCGACATCTTTGTCGAGAGCTATCGCGAGCTCTTTGGCTCCGAGCTGCGCATCGAGTCCATCCATGCCGGCCTTGAGTGCGGCCTGTTCGCCGAGGCCCTGCACGGTCTGGACGCCATCGCCGTGGGCCCGACGCTCTCCGATGTCCACACCCCGGACGAGAGCATGGAGCTCGCTTCTGCTGAGCGCTTCTACGAGCTGCTCATCGACGTCCTCAAGCGCCTCGCTGCGTAAAGGTTGCGCTAGCAGCAGTCCGAGCCACGTGCTAGCGGATTGCAGATGACATTATGAGAGGGGGCACCCGAGCTTTTGCGATGGGTGCCCCCTCTCTTCATTTAAGAAATGGGAAATTGATTGGCGTCTAGCCCATATCCGCCCTGATGAGGTTGAGGGTGCGCTGGCAGTTTTCGCGGACGGGGCCGAGCATATGCTCGCGCAGGTCCGCCATGCCGGGCAGGTCGGCGTATTCGTCCATGACCTCTTCCATGCAAATGGGTACCTCGTAGGCGAGGTCCATCATGGTCGCAAAGCAAAACTTCTCGGATAGCCCGGCATCGGTGAGCGCCGCCTCCAGCGCGGGGTTGCCCATACCGTGGTATCGGCGGATAGCGCCTGGACCGATGCGCCCCACACGATTTTCGCCGCCAACGCTCATGGCCAGGCGTGCCCGACGTCGCATGCGCTCATACGCCAAACCCGACGCGACATCGTACATTCGAGCCATCATGGCTGCGCCGTCGCGACATCGTACATTCGAGCCATCATGGCTGCGCCGTCGTTTCCAAGGAGCAGGGAATAGTTTTTCGCATGCGCATCCGGTGCGCCGATAATGGCGTTGAAGAACAGTATCTGCGTAAACAGATACAGGTTAAGTTGATGGTGGCTCGTATTTACGAGGAGCTCTTGAATGTCGCGGGTGGTCGGGCCGCCGTCTGCCGTGTACTTTTGGGCGGGCATCACCCCAAGTGCCTGACAGAGGTCTTCTTGATGTAGGCGCCTGATCGTTCCGTCTTTGACTTTCACGCGGTCATAGCGCTCAACAATGAGGGCAGGTTCGTCCTCAAACATACGATATTCGACGTTTGCCGTTGCGATGCCGGCGCGCTGGGCGCTTTTCATGCAGACAAACTCATTGAGAGCCTCGAGTTTAAATCCGATAACGCCATTTTTGAAAATATGCGTCGTGGGCGAGGAGCCCATGCATTCGCACCAGCGGCCGTTTATGAACGCGAGCGCGAACTTGCCCTGATTGCCTCCGAGTGACCAACTTTCATCTAGACCCATCCACGATGCATCGCGGTCATCTCTGATCGACTTGAGACGGAGAGCAATTTCGTGGTCGTCTATAGGGCGGTATTCGCCAGCGCGATGCAGGACGGCATCGGCATCTTCTTCGGCACAAAACTGCACGCCGCCCGGACAGTCGAGTCCGATATGGCTGAGCAACGCAACGGGATTGTTGGGCCTAACGTCGAATTCGGCGGCAATCGCTTTTCGCTGGTCCTCGCTGTCGGGTAAAAGGCCAAACAGGTACGGATTCATGACCTGTTGTCCGTATGTGCGATTCGATACGGGTATGTTGGTCGATAGGGCTGGCCCGTCATAGTCATGATCGTAGGTAAAGCTGATAAGACCGTTCTCATCTTGCGTGAGCGTTCCCGCAGGTACGCCGCAAATAATGGTCCGAAGTGATGTTCTGGCCATTGGCTATTTCCCTTCGGGCTTGGTTTGGTTAGATACGTTTGCGGCAATCGAGACTCCGAGATTGGACATGGCGAAATCGGCGAAGACCTCGTCGTAGAGTGCGGATGTAAAGGGGGCATCTGCAAGAGCCGGAATGGGGGTACTACGACGGTTGCGATGGTGAAAACGTTGAGCGTGATGGCACCTGGGGGTGCTGCGAGGCAGCGGATTGGCATGCGGGGCGTCGACTGGTCGCTCGTTTTTCGCTTCGCCGATATCCCCTTGAGCGGCGAGTGCCAGTCCAAGAGCATTGAAAATCGTCAGCAGCTTGTCGAGTCGAATGCCGGTGGCGTCTCCTAGCTCGAGCGATGCGAGCAGGCGCTCCGAAACACTGGCCGTTTTAGCGAGGGCGGCACGGGTGAGACCCTGAGCCTCGCGTGCCTGGCGCACGTAGATGCCAGCTTGGCGCGGTGTGGTGATGGGAAGGGTGTCCACGGCGATCTCCTAACGTGCAGACTTTTGCATATTAGTATGACATGCAAAAGTCTGCACGAAAAGGCCTCATGCAAAACTCTGCATAAGGCCTTGTGCTGGCGTTGAGTTTTGAGCGATTGTGCTTGGCGTTACAGCGCCAAAATCCCCAGATGCTCAAGCAAGATCTTAAGCCCGATGAGGATGAGCACGACGCCACCCACGATGGTGGCGGGTTTTTCGTAGCGCGCGCCAAAGGTGTGGCCGATCGCTACGCCGGCGACGGAGAAGATAAACGTTGTGACGCCGATAAGCGATACGGCGGGAACGATGTCAACCGAGAGCGCCGCAAACGAGATGCCTACGGCTAGGGCGTCGATTGAGGTGGCGATGGCGAGGATCAGGTATTCTACCAGGTCAATCTTTTCGGCATCCTTGTCGTCGCCTTCGTTCTCATCTTCGTCTTCGGAAAAGGCTTCCCACAGCATTTTGCCGCCGATAAAGGCCAAAAGGATAAAGGCGATCCAATGGTCGATGGGTCCGATGATGCCCATGAATTGACTGCCGAGCGCCCATCCGATTACGGGCATGCCGGCCTGAAAGCCGCCAAAGAACAGGCCGAGCACTACGGCGACTTTAAGGTTGATTTTCTTCATGCCAAGGCCCTTGCAGATGGAAACGGCAAAGGCGTCCATCGAAAGGCCAACGGCGAGCAACACGAGCTCTGCGAGTCCCATAGTCTGGCTTCCTCTCTGCGGGCGAGCCCGATTACGCGACTACTCCCTCATTAATATGAGACCCGATGCTACCACATGAGCAGTCAAGAGAGCCTCGTCCCAAATGAGCTACCTAAGCGGTGTTCGCTCATTCTGTAAGCATCGGATTTCGCAAGCAACGCAGGGACAAACCGTGAGAAACTATTTAGCGTTTATGGAGCGTATACGATGGGAGCGATGCCTTGGATAAGAACGAGCTGCAAAAGCGTATGGAACAGGCCATCCGCCTGACGGCACCTGGTCAGCCGATCCGCACCGCCCTCGACATGATCATCGCCGGTCACCTGGGCGCCCTTATCTGCGTCGGCGACACTGAAAACGTGCTCGCTGCCGGTAACGACGGCTTCCCGCTCAATATTTCGTTCACCTCGAACCGCCTGTTCGAGCTTTCCAAGATGGACGGCGCTATCGTTATCGATGGCGACCTCACCCAGATCCTGCGCGCCAACTTCCACCTCAATCCCGATCCCTCGCTCGCCACGAGTGAGACGGGCATGCGTCACCGCACCGCCGCTCGCATGTCGGTGCTCACCGATGCCATCGTGATCTCGGTCTCGGCCCGTCGTGCCGTCGTCAACGTGTACGTTCACGGCAAAAGCTACGAGATTCAGCCTGTCACCACCATCATGAGCTCGGTCAACCAGCTCGTCGCCACGCTCCAGACTACCCGTCAGTCGCTCGATCGCTCCCTGCTGCGCCTGACGGCCCTCGAGCTCGACGACTACGTTACGCTCGCCGACATTACCGGTATTTTCTCGAGCTTCGAGATCATGCAGCAGGCAAAGACTGAGCTTAAGGATTGCATTGTCAAGCTGGGCAACCAGGGCAAGCTCGTGCAGATGCAGCTCGAGCAGCTCGCGGGCTCCAGCATGGATACCGAATACGACCTGATGATCCGCGACTACGCGAGCGATTCCTCCGAGGCAAACGCCGAGAAGATTCGCGCCGAGCTCGCTCGCATGACACCTAAGGACCTGTCCGACCCACAGCATGTGGCGGCGGTTCTGGGCTATGACGACCTGGACGAGGACTCCGTCATGACGCCGCTGGGCCTGCGCACGCTTTCGCGTGTGTCCGTCGTGCGCGACGGCGTGGCCGAGAAGATCGTTGACGAGTACGGCTCGCTGCAGGAGCTCATGGACGACATTAGCGAGGATCCGGAGCGCCTGGGCGACTTTGGCGTCAACAACCCTGCCATTCTTGCGGACTCGCTGTACCGCATGAAGGGCACCAAACAGGGGAACGCATAATGGCGCCCGTATGCGCCGTGGTCGTTGCCGGTGGCAGCGGCCAGCGCTTTGGAAACCCCGGCGGCAAGCAGCTCGTTAACGTGGCGGGTCGTCCGCTCATGAGCTGGTCCATCCGCGCGTTTGATCGGAGCGACAAGGTCGGCCACATCGTCGTGGTTTGCCCTGCCGAGCGTCGTGCCGAGATGCGACGCCTGGCCATCGACCCGTTTGACTATGACACGCCCATCAGCTTTGCCGATGCCGGCGATACCCGTCAGGATTCCACCCGTGCCGGCGTGCATGCGGTTCCGGCGGGTTTCGAATATGTCGCCATTCACGACGGCGCTCGTCCGCTCATTACCACCGAGGCCATCGATCACGCTATCGACGTGCTTGTGGGCGACCGTTCGCTCGACGGTGTCGTGTGCGGTCAGCCCGCGATCGACACGCTCAAAATCGTCGACGGCGATAATATCGTCGAGACGCCGCCGCGCGAGCTCTATTGGGC
>JAIHVJ010000013.1 GCA_022720335.1 Collinsella sp. | reverse complement strand
AGCGAATAGTTATGTTAGGAGCAGGAATGGAACAGAGGGTCCTCGGGGGAAGATACCTCCTCAAGGATAAGGTGGGAACAGGCGGCATGGCGACCGTCTTCCGTGCACAGGATCAGGTCCTCGACCGCACGGTTGCCGTCAAGATCATGCTGCCGCAGTATGCCGGCGACGCCACCTTCGCCGCCCGCTTTAAGCAGGAGGCCCAGGCAGCTGCCGGCCTGTCCTCCCCCTATATCGTGGGCGTCTACGACTGGGGCAAGGACGGCGACACCTATTACATCGTCATGGAGTACCTGCGCGGTACCGACCTTAAGAGCGGCATCAAGAGCCACGGCGCCCTCGATCCCAAGAAGGTCGCGCAGATCGGCTCGCAGATCAGCTCCGCGCTTTCGGTCGCACACAAGCACGAGATCATCCACCGCGACATTAAGCCGCAAAACATCATGGTGCTGCCCGACGGCAACATCAAGGTAATGGATTTTGGCATCGCACGCGCCAAGAACAGCCACCTCACGCAGGATAACAACGTGCTGGGCACCGCCCACTATGTAAGCCCCGAGCAGACCCGCGGCCAGGACCTCGGCCCCACCTCGGATATCTACTCGCTGGGTGTCGTCATGTACGAGTGTGCCACCGGCCGCGTACCCTTTGACGGCGACGACGCCATCTCGGTCGCGCTCAAGCAGGTCAATGAGCTCCCCATCCCTCCGAGCCAGATCAACTCCGGCGTCGATGCCGACCTGGAGCGCATTATCCTCAAGTGCATGGAAAAGGACCCGGCAAACCGCTTCCAGACGGCCGACGAGCTGCGCCAGGTACTCAACAGCTACCTGTCCGGCCGTGCCGTCAACGTCTCGGAGCCCACGCGCATCATCGGTGCCGCCGGCGACCTGGGTGCCACCAAGACCCGCGAGCTTTCCGACTCAACGCGCGCTATGGTTCGTCCCGTCTCGGGCGTGAGCGGTCAGAACACCGCCCGCAGCTCGGTTTCGGGCTCCACCGGCTCCTACGAGGTCGAAAAGCCCAAATCCAACAAGAACAAGATCATCGCCGCCGTAGTCGCCGCAATCGCCGTGGTTGGCGTTGTGGTGGCCTTCGCCACCGGGCTCTTTGGGGGCGAGCAGGTTACGGTGCCCGATGTGCTTAACAAGGACCAGCAGACCGCTATCGAGCTGATCAAGGAGGCCGGCCTTGAGGTCGGAACTGTCGACCAGAGCTATAACGACGATGTCGACGAGGGCAAGGTTGCCGAGCAGACCCCCAACGGCAACACTAAGAAGCCCAAGGGCTCCAAGGTAAACCTGGTGATCTCCAAGGGCCCCAAGCCCTCCGAGAAAGTTGAGGTTCCGCAGCTCGTCGGCCTAACCAAGGACCAGGCCGAGGCCGCGCTGGCAAGCGTGGGCCTGAAGGGCAACGCAACCGAGGAGGCCAACGAGGCCGACGAAGGCCAGGTCTTTGAGCAGGGCACTGATGCCGGCAAGGAAGTCGAGAAGGGCACGACCATCTCGTATAAGGTCTCCAGCGGTCCTGACACCACCTCCGTCCCCGATCTGACCGACATGACCGAGGCCCAGGCACGCAACGCTCTCGACATGGCTGGCTTTGGCGTCGACGTGAGCTACCAGGAAAACGACTCGGTTACCGAGGGCACCGTAATTAGCTGGAACCCTAGCGGCAAGCAGAAGCCCGGTGCCACGATCACCGTCGTCATCGCCAAGAAGTCCGGCAAGGCCAGCGTCCCGGGTAACCTGTACGGCAAGAGCATCTCCGCCGCCGTCACCGCGCTCAACAACGCCGGTTTCTACAACATCGCATTCTGCGATCAGAACGGCAACCCCGTGAGCGGCAACGAAAACGCCACCGTTACGGGCGTCTCCCCCACCGGCAAGCAGTCCACCGACAGCACGATCACGCTGACGGTTTCGCTTTCTGGCTCTGCCTCGGGTGACGATTCCGACACGACGACTAACTAGTCGACAACCCATCACCTGCAGCGGCTATGGCCGCAAACATATTCGCTCAACGGCGCCCGCCTGCTCCCCAGCAAGCGGGCGCGTTATTTATCGACAGGCCAGGGCTCCATAGCAACGCAAAGAGGCCCGCAAAAGCGAGCCTCTCAGGTAACAACAGATATGTGATGCAGTAATTACTAGCCGCAGAACTTCACCATGGTCTCGACCATGGACTCTTGCCTATAGACAAAATGTCCAGAAGCAAGGAGATGAAAGAGTAAGGACAACGCCCTCTAAAAGAAGGCCGTATATGAAGATTGCATATCCCTTTTGCCTTCATATACTCAAGAAGCACCCCTCGAAGCGCTCCTGAGAGGCCCCCTTGGATGCAACCCAGGGGATCCAGATTCTGGTAGACATCGGCACAGCAAAATCCTGCCGCGCAGGCACGAACGGACATCTTGACTCCCAACGCAATGCGGGGCGCCCCAAGACACCCCGCCACGACAAAAAACTAGTTCTCGTAGACCAGCGGGTGGCCCCAACTGCCCTCGATCTTGCAGGTCTGCGCCGCAAAACCGGCAGCGAAGTCCAAGCTCTCGCGAATTGCGGCCTCGCCGCACTCGCCGGCCTTCTTCTTGGAAAGATAGGTGACCAAAAACGCCGTCAGCAGTGAATCGCCGGCCGCCATAGCGTCTTTGAGCTCCTCGGGCGCCACGGGCTTGATGCCCTGCTCGTAGAAGTTTTCGCCGTCATAGGCGACGGAACCCTTGCTCCCGCGCGACGCGCATACGATTTGAGGGCCAAGGGCCTTCACCCACTCGAGCTTCGCCTTGATATCCTCCAGGGAAGCGTCGCCCATGGACATAAAGGCGTACGTCACAAATGGCGCAATCTGCTCGAAGTACTCGTCGGTGGAGTCATCGGAGAAGTCGAAGCTGATAGGCACACCGGCAGCCTTGATCTTGGGGAGCTCGCGCTCGGTGAAGCAGTAGTTGCCGCTGTGCACCAAATCGAAGCCGCTGACGTACTCGGCGGCGAAGCGGTCTATCACGTAGCGCATGTCGCCACGTATGCCGCCTTCATTGGAGCCCAGGAAGATACGGTCCCCGGTCTTGTCAACGGTCACGCGAGCGGCGCCGTTGACGCCCAGGACCTGCTGGCAGCGAAGAAGCTCGACGCCCTCGTCCTCAAGCGATGCTATAACGTGCTCGGCCTCCTCATCTGATCCGAAGATTCCCATGTAGGCGCTGCGATCGACACCGAGCTTCTTGGCGAAGACGGCGAAGTTGACTGCGTTGCCGCCGGGATACATAGTCTTGATATGCTCGTACTTATCGACAACGTTGTCTCCAAAGCCGAGCACGCTTATAGGATAGGCTGCCATGGTTATCTCCATTCAGGTAAACCGCCGTGGCTACGGCGAGCAGAAGAGGCGCGAGGATTCGCACGTCTCAACGCGCTTCGCGCCCCGTTCTAAAATCGCTAGTACTTCTCGATGCCCATGTAACGACGCACGTCCGGGTGATGGTCGAACACCTTGCCGCGAGCGGAGCGCAGCTCACAGTTCATCGCGTAGAACAGGATTGGATCAAGGAACGCGCGAACGCTTGCCGGTACTTGGTCCATGCCGTACTCCATGGCGTCGAGCACCATAAGAGTGTCGGTATGGGTCTCGAGGAATGCGAGGGCGCGCTCATCCATGGCTCGGCACTCACTGGAAGACATCTGCAGGAAGTAGAAGACTCCGGGCTCGGTCACCTCGAAGGGGCCGTGGAAGTACTCGCCGGAGTGGATATAGGCGCAGCTCTGCCACTGCATCTCCATAAGCGAGCAGATAGCGAAGCCATAGGTCTGGCTAAACACGGGACCGGATCCCAAGATATACAGGAACTTGTGGTCCTGGCACAGGGCAGCGAAACGGTCGCAAAGTTCGGCGTTGACCTTCTCGCGAGCCGCAGGCAGGATCCGGTCCATCTTGGCGATGCCTTCGTACATATCGGCAAGGTCAGCATAACCTTCCTGCTGATCCAAGAGCTCGGCAGCGAGAGCCAAAGAGATGCCGGCGGGTACCTCCGCCTGCGGAACTCCCTCGCCCCACGGATATACCCAGCACGTCCACTCACCGTTATCGATGCCGGAGCCGGCGTTGTCGGTCTGTGCGATAACGGTTGCGCCCGCCGCCTTGGCGATCGAGCACGCATCGATTACCTCGGGAGTGTTGCCGGAGTGGCTGCAAGCGATGACAAGGGACTTTTCGCCCAGGCGCTTGGGACGCATGATATCGAACTCGCGGGCGGTATACGCCTCGCTGGCAAACGTAGTCGCCTCGCGCTTGAGCAGCTCGTGGGCGGGCAGCAGGTCGATGAGGGAGCCGCCGCAGGCAACCCAGAAGACGCTATCGAAACCGCCCTTTTCAGCGATTGCGTCGGCGATAAGATCATGTGCGTTCATTGTTATTCTTCCTTTCGATACGGCGGACGAATCCGCCAACGTTTACTGCGAGTCTTCTCGTCAAGCGTGTTGACTTCCCCACGCGAATGGGAGCTACGCGCTAGTCGACAAAATACCTCTCGAAGGCGTCCATGTTGTGCCGGTCCGCTGCTGCGGGATCATCGAAATACCTTCCATCGGTGATCTCCTGACCAAGATAGCCCTCGAACCCATGCGCGTTGAGGACGCGTACGAAATCGTCCATACTGTGCTTTCCATCGCCCCAAACCAGATGGCCATATGGGTCGCCATCAATGAAGCGCATGTTCCTTATGGCACCATCGCCAAACTCGGCAAACCACTCTTCAAGGCTCTCGCCGGCGACTCCCATAGCGGTAGTGTCCACCATTGGAGTAAGGTGCGGGCTGGCTACTTGGTCAAGCATGCGCCTGGCGTCCGCGAGTGTAACCACCAAGTTGCTCTCTTCCGGCCTCAGGCTCTCCATGCAGAGGGTCACGCCGTGCTCGCCGGCATAGTCCGCAAGAATCGCCAAGTGCTCGGCAGAGCGCTTCCAAGCCTCCTCGCGGTCCTCGTCCCAATCGCCCCAACCGGAGTTGATGGACATATACGGGGCGCCGAGCACCTCGGCGAGCTCGATGCCGTGCTTAAAGTAAGCGAGGCTCCGCTGCGCGTGGAGGGGCTTTCTGGCAGCGTACTGCCACGGATACACCACGTTCTCCGGACACAGGGAGCTCACGGAGAGTCCGCGGGACTCGCTCTTGCGGCGAAGCTCGTCGGCCTCGAAATACCCCGTGTGGTCCAGCGTCACGTGCGGCTCGGCCGCCCAAAGCTCGATGGTTTTGAAGCCAAGGCGCTGCTGAGCATCAAGGAAGTAATCGAGCGACCACATGATGTAGTGAATGTTCATGCCGGCGACCTGCTCGCGACGCAGACGGGGTGTGGAAGCGCTTAAATCCATGCTGGGCACCTCCTACATCGGCAGTAGGCCGGAGATCACAGTCGCGACCAATCCGAACAGAACCATGAAGATAAAGAACTTCCAGATGGTCTTCCACCATTGCCCGAAGGAGATCTTCGCTACGGCGAGACCCGCGACGGTCATGCCCGCAACGGGGCTGATGGTGTTGATGGTCTGGTTCGCGAACTGCAGAGCGGTGACGGCAGCCTCGGGATTGAGACCCATAAGCTCGGTCAGCGGGCCCATGACTGGCATGGTGAGTGCAGCGAGGCCGGAGCTGGAAGGAACCAGCAGCGAAAGCAGGCCGAGGACGATGTACATGAAGGTGGTATAGATGAAGGACGGAGCGCCCGCAAGGAGTCCGACGAGCCAGTTAAGAATAGAGTCGATGATCATTCCGCCCTCTGCAACGACCAGGATGCCGCGGGCGATACCGATGATGCAGGCTGCGTAGGCGAAGTCGGCGATTCCGCGGACGAACTCCTCCGCAATGGTCTTCTCGTCCAAGCCGCCGAGTATGCCGGCAAGAAGGCCCATGGCCAGGAACACCATAGAGATCTCGTCCATATACCAGCCCTGGGTAACGAGGCCCCACACGATAACGCCCATGCCGACCGCGAAATCAATGAGGACGAGCTCGTGGCGAAGCGTGAACTCCTCTTCGATAGAGGCGTCGGTGACAGAGAACTCGATGCGCTTCTGCTTATCGTCCTCATAGGTGATGGAGGACTTGGGATCGAGCTTGACGCGGCGCGCGTAGCGCATGGCCCAGAAAATGCCCGCGGCGGTGAAGATGGCCCACAGGATGGCGCGGAGCCAAAGCTGGGGATTTCCCTCGATGCCGATAACGCCCTGGGCGATCAGCACGTTGAAAGGATCGATAGTGGATGCGCAGTAACCAAGGTTGGGGCCGAGGAAGCAGATGATGAATGCGGTCATGGAGTCATACCCGATGCTCAGCATGATGGGGATGAAGATCGCGTAGAACGGCAGCGCCTCCTCGGACATGCCGAACGTGGTGCCGCAGATCGAGAGCAGGACCATGGAGATGGGGATGATCAAGATGTCCTTGTTCTTCAACTTCTTGATCACGCGGCTCATACCGGCGTTTAGGGCGTTGGTCTTGGTGACGATGGCGAACGATCCGCCGATCAGCAGGACGAACGCGACGACATCGGCCGCAGCCTGGATGCCCTTGGCGGGAGCCTGCAGGACGGCATCGATGCCCTGTCGCAGATCGACGGTCTCCCCCGTCTCCGAATCGGTGTAGACCTTGTCGACTTCTTGGTACGTTCCGGCTACGGCGACTTCTCGCTCGCCCGCGGCCGTCTGAATGGTCTGACGGTCGAACTGACCCGATGGGACGATCCATGTGAGCACCGCGAAGAACACAATCAGCATGAACGCGATGGTGTACACATGGGGAAGCTGGAGATGGAATCTGCGCTTGGGCTTCTCCTGTTTGGCATCCGACATTCTTAACCTCCTGTCAGAGCAACGATGCTTGCCAAAAAACCCTCACGTATAAGCAAACATCTTAGGTTGTCCTATGTATAACCTGCATGAAGGTGCCGGTCAAGAAACATATTAGGTTGTTCTATAAGTGGTAACTTTTACGCGCTAAACGGACCTGTTGCGGCGATGGCGAGAACAGCGCTGCGCGAGACAGAGCCGCTAGATATCGAAGCTGTAGCGCGAACCCACGTAGTACTGCCTGCCATAGCAGAAGCGCTCTCCGTTGGAATCGAGAAAGCCCGCGTTCATGAAGAATAGCGGCTCCCCTACTGGGACCTTGAGCTCGCGGGCGGTATCAATTCCCGCACGGGCGATCTCTAGCCTGCAGGGATCGGATGAACAGGGATACCTACCCGTACGCTCCCCCACGGCCTCGAATATCGAGCAATTGGAGAGACCGATATCTTTGAGAAATTCGAATCCGTCAACAGGATAGTAGTTGTTCTCGAACAGGACCGGCACGCCGTCTGCGGTACGCACGCGTGAGACCAAGATGAGGTCAGAGCCTTCATCCAAGCCAAAGAAAGAAGCGAGGTCGCGATCGGCGGCAACGGTCTTGCGGGCAACGACGCGAGCGCCCGCCTTCATGCCGTTTTCAGCGCATGCTTGGGTAAAACTCTGAACATCGTCCTTCTGATGCACCTTGCGAATTATCTTTGTCGCGGTCACAAACGTACCACGCCCCTGCCGCTTGGTGAGATACCCCTCGCCCACAAGCTCCTCTATTGCGCGACGAACCGTGACCCTTCCCACGCCGTACATCTTAGAAAGCTCAAGTTCCGTTGGAATCTGCGAGTCAACGGGATATGTCCCCTGTTCGATATCGCTCTTGAGCAAATCGAGCACCTGTTGATACAGCGGGGCGGAAGAGCCCCCATCCAGATGCGTATCCACAAAAACTCTCCCTTTAAGGCGTTCGCGATCTCAACTACTCCATTCTACCGCACACGGAAAAATGAGGTTAAACACATAGGGGCCCTGCATGTTTGAGCAGATCGGGAATCTGGTCGATGATTTCGTCCGCATTTGCTTGCGAAAAACCAAAACGCTCCTCGCGCTTGGCGAACACGGTGAGACCCGCCGTCTTGCCCGCGGCGATGCCCGACATCGTGCCTAGCAGCGCCGAACGCATGCAGTCCGGCTACACCCGCGGCGGCAGGCCCCAAGCTGACAGGCCCCAGCAATTAGACATCCCGTTCTCCGACGTGCTCTCGGTCGAGATCGCGGGGCGTTCCGCATAGCGGTGCTGCCGAGCACACCTACGGCGTGGTGGGGTCGCTGTGCGAGAACAACGACAAGCTCGCTATCGACCGGCGCCCGCCCGAAGTGGAGGAGGGCGACTTGCTCGTCATCCACGATGCGGGCGCGCACGGGTTCTCGGTGGGCTACAACTACAACGGCCGGCTCAAGCGTGCCGAGGTGCTGATGCGTCCGGACGGGTCGGGCCAGCTCATCCGCTGCGCCGAGGAGCCGCGCGACTACTTTGCCACCTTTGACTGCTTCCCGGCCGACGAGCGGCTCGCCGTTCGCTCCAGTATCCGCTGGGTTGCCACTATGCCGTGTAGCAGGCGGTTGTCGATACATGCGGCGATGATGCTCATGTGATGTTGGCTTCCTTCCTTTGCTTGCGAGGCGCGTCACTCGTCCTGCTGGGCCGCGGGCCCATCGTTCAGCGTGGCCTGCCTGCGCGGGGTATGCCGGGAATTGATGTAGTCGTATGCGTAGGCGATCTCCGTGACGGGGACCTCCACGTGGTAATGGGCGGAAATGTCAGAGAAGCTCGTGCGGAATGCCTCGACGAAATCGTTGTGTTCATTGGCGAAGCGCTGCTCGTCTGCGTAGTTCTCGATGGGGCTTCTGGTCACGAGGCGCTCCACGAGACAACACAGGTGCACGTAGAGCCCCATGCTCACACGAGCGCCAATCACGTCTCCGGTGAGCTGCTGGAGCCGCTCCGCGGCACTCTCGATTTCGCCGAAGAGCTTGTTGGGGTTAAGGATTGTGATGGACTCGACCACGTTCCTGAGGGTCATGTTCTTGACGAGATTCTGGTGGAACGTGCGCAAGCCGTCAGCGTCGAGCAAGCGTGCGAAGGCGCGGTCTATCTGGGCCGTTCCTTCGCCGGCGATGAGTTCCTCGAGCGAAATGAACGGGACTCCGTCGGCGTGCGGATTGTCCGTGCCGATGACCGAGCGCACGTTGTACTGGGAGAAGGCGGCATCCTCAGATCCGTTATTGGCGAGCTGCCGCCAGTCAACGGCGACAAGCCGCGCGGGGGACTCGCCAGGCAGGCTCTGCGCCACGAGATCGCGGATCCGCGCAGCTGCGTCAAGTCCGCCTTCGGAGCAGAAGACAATCGCGTCCGGTCGGGCGTTGCGCGCCACGATGTGATAATTACAGGTGCAAGCTGCCGCAGCATCGTCGAGAACCTCTCGCACGGAGCGACCCGCGATAAGTCCGGCGCCAACCTCCACCGCAAGGCCGGTAGAGGCGTTGTTGATGATGCCGAGTGTCATGCCGGAGGTGGATTCCAGACTCTTATAAATATCCTGGAGCGATCCCATGTCCACGAGGATGACGACCTCGTCTGCGTAGGAGAAGCGGTCGATGATTTGCTGAAGAGGAGCAGCGACGTCCGTAACCTTCTGGTCGTAGGGCATATCGATGGCCTCGAAGACCCTCGTGTCAAGAATCCGATTGGCAGCGTCGGCGATGCTCGTGGCGGTCGAGTAGCCATGACTGAGGACGATACCGACGCTCCGACGACGCTTAGACGGGTCGAGTGCGAGTGCCGCATGCGCAAGGACGAGCAGACACGTGAGATCGTCGAGCGCGATGCCGAGCGTAGCCTTGAGTTCATCAGCGATGCAGGCGCAGACAGCAACGGCAAAGCGGTTGCGCTGGGCCACGACGCCGCGCATGCCGGAAAGCTCGCTTGCATGGGAGCTCTTCCAACGCGAGAGGTTTGCGGGCGGCCACAGCTGGAGGCAGATGCCCTGGGCGATTAGATGCGAGCTCTTTCGGGACAAATCGATCGAGTAGAGTTCGTTCACGGAAGTGACGACGCTGTCGGCGATCTGCTCGTATGCGTCGGACTTCGAGCGGCCCGGGTTTTGCCCGAACGCCAGGTAGTCCTCAAGGTCGCGGGCTCGCTCCACCAGCTGAGCGCTGCACGCGCTCCCATCAAGCGTGCCTTCGCGATAGCTCTCGTATGGCTCCAGCATGGCGTCGAGTACATGCCGTGCGCGGTCGTCCGCCTGGCTTTGGATGCTCCGGGTGGTGTCGATGAGCTGCATATCGTTCTCGCTGCGCTCAAGTGCGGAGCCGGCAAGGATTGCGGAGGGAAGCTGGTAGGTGCGAATCTCCAGGCTGTCACCCTTCGTGTCTAGATAGGCCTCGGCGCAACAGTTGGTGATGCAGTCGCGTAGGCCGCGTACGTTCTCCTCGAAGTTGGTGCCGGCGAGGGCTCGGAAGGCTCCGCGACTTATGAGGATGTCGCGTCCTATGCGTCGGCCCTCCTCCTTGAGGAAGTGGAGAGTCAGTTCCTCACGCTCCTCCTGGGTGCGCTCGCGCAGAGACGGCACCTGGGCGGACATGGGGATGCGACGCGTGAGGCTGCGGCACTCGGTACTGTCTGCCTCGTTTGAGGTGGCAAAGATAAGGCGCGCAGCAGGGGCTGGCACAATGGCGCCCGCCTGTGCGGAGGCCCACTCCAAGAGCGCGTCCTGGGCAGCGGGTGAGAGGGTGTCGACGTCCTTGAGATAAACGATGCCGCCGCTCGCCCGATCTGCAGGCCCGCCATCTGCGCACAGATCGTGAGTGAGCGCGCGGGCATCGTCTGCGTAATGCGAGCAGTCGATGCTCACAAGCTTGGCTTCCTGCTGCAGGACGCCGACGTTCTTGCCGTATTCGAGGGCAAGTTCGGCGAGTAGACCCTTGCCGGTTCCCGAAGCGCCACAGAGCAGGATGGGCAGGCCAGCTGGCGGGTACTTGAGCGCGGCGCAGAGCTGGCTGATGCAGGGCGCAAGGCTCAGCTCGTGACCGATTGCGCGGTCAAAGTCGAGTCGCTCGCCGTTTCCGAGCGTGGCGAAGAGCTGCTCGACCGAAGGGTAGGTGCTACGCTCAATGCGAGACTGGAAGAAGCGTTCGAGGGAGCGGCGGTGGAAGTAGCACACCGGTCGCGCCCCTGCTTTCACCACGAGGCCAGCGCGCACGAGCTCGTTGAGATACTGACTTGCCAGGCTGCGCGAGATGGCGAGCGAGTCGGTTATAGATGCCGTGGTGAAGTGGTCGAGACGGTTCTGGATGCGCCCGCCCCGCGTGCTGCCAAGCTCGCGCGTGATGCGATCGAGGTAGGCAAGCAGGTCTTTCTGTGTCTCGGGGATGTTCATGCGGCTGGTCCTCCTTTCGTCCCACACCTTACGGGCGGGGTGGTGCTCGGGACGGGTTGGCGCCCGCGTTCCGTCACGGGCGCGTGCACTTCGGCACTCCATGATACATCTGTAGTGACATATGGCGACTTCTCGACACTTGCGCTCGACACAGCGAGCGGCAACGGCGCTGTCCGCCGAGCGCCTCGCCGTTTGCTCCGTCTCTGGCTACATCGCTCGAACCGACTCTGCCGCTGGCGCGGACGCCCCGCGCCCGGACGGCTCGGAAAGGCAGGAAACCATGGACGTCCGCAAGCTCGAGGGTTCCATAATCGCGCTCGTCACGCCATTCGACGAGGACGGCTCCGTCAACTTTGCCCAGCTCGAGATGCTGCTCGAACTCCAGATCGAGAGCGGCACCGACGCCATCCTCACACTGGGCACCACCGGCAAGTCAGCCACGATGACCGACGAGGAAAACAACGAGGTCGTCAAGTTAGTCGTGGAGCACGTGGCCGGGCACGTGCCGGCCATCGCCGGTTCGGGCTCCAACTGCACGGCCACGCAGGCGCGCAAGAGCTTCACGTACTAGAAGCTGAACGCCGACGCCCCGCTCATCATCTCGCCGTACTGCAACAAGTCCAACGAGGAGGACATCTACCAGTGCCTCGTTCACACGGCCAGCGCGGTGGACATCCCCTGCATCATCTACAACATCCCCGGGCGCACCGGCTGCAGCATCAGCGCGGCCAACGTGGAGCGTCTGGCCGCCCACCCCAACATCATGCGCATGTTCGCGTGGGCAAGGGCGCCACGGTGGCCACCGGTGCCGTATGCGTGGAGGACGTGCCGGCCGGTGCCGTGGTGACCGGCGTGTCCGCGAAGGTCATCAAGCAGGCCAACGAGTCGCCGAGGACAAGGCCCCCTCGTCGACGCGCTCCGCAACCTGTAAGCGAGGCCCCTAAGGCCGCCTTGCTGTCGGCAGCCTGGGGCCATGTGCCATCAGGGCGCAGGACGGGTCCGGTCGCCGAAATGCGGCCGGACCCGTTGTTCGCATGTTTTGCTGGGGGAGTCGCTGTGGCGACGAGGTTCACTGGCTTACTTTTCCTGTTCGCGCAGCCCCTTCGCCAAGGCTATGTTGGACAGTTTGAGTTCGCCATTCGTTACCGTAACAGCAAGCGAGTGGCCGAACTTCTCGCAGACGCGTGTCGTGAGTGCGGTACCGTCGAGGTAGAGGACGAGGATGTTGTCGTCAACGATGAGCTGCAGGTGGTAAGAACGCCCGGACTCGAGCCAGACTGGCCTCCAAAGCCCCTTATCCATTACGCGGAACCACTTGTAACAGGGACTCTTGTCGAACGAGAGCCGATTCGCGTCGAGGTCGAAGCGGTATTCGTACGACTCGTCGGTCTCGAGATTCTTGTAGGCTCGAATTGAGAAGTCGCAAGCGTCCCTGAACGTCACGTCTGCCTCGAAGCAGAAGATCTCGCCTGCGTTTTCGGTGATTACGCACTCCGTTCGTTCGTGGTCTCCGCGAAGCTCGATATCCGGGACGGCATCAGGGCACTCGAACGCATCCCTTATGCTTTGGGGAGGGCGAACGCCGAGGGTGCCATTGGGGCGCTGGTACACCTCATGGGGCATAAACGAGCCACCCCAAAGCCAGTTGGCCCGGTCATCGTCGTTCTCGCGCGTGGGGACCCAGCCGGACAGAATCCTGCGCGATCCGTCGAAGGCGGTCCGTCCGGCGTAATACGCCCTCCCGTCGAAGGCGTCATCTCTCGGCTTCTCCCACGGACCGTAGAGATCGCGGCTCATGCGGTAGACGATCTTGTTCTCGTCGCTGTACTCAGAGTAGACCAGGTACCACCAATCGCCAATTTTGAAAATGTCTGGCATTTCGAACATGGTGTAGAGGCCGGGGGCCCAAAAGTCGCCCTTGAACTGCCAGTGCTCGAGGTCCTTCGACGTAAAGTGAACGAGCCTGCCAGTTTGGAGGGTTTTGGAGGGGTCGTCTCCCTTACGCGTGCCCAGTACGAGGAGGTATTCCTTCCGGTCGTCATCCCATATTACGAAAGGGTCGCGCCAGTTGCGCCCATCGTATCCTGGCTGAGGCGTGAGCTCTGCTGCAACACCCGTCTTTTTCCACGTCGCATAATCATCCGAGCAGGCCTTCGCCTGCATGAGCACCTGGGACGTTTTGCCTTCTCGCAGGTAGTTGCGGTTGAACCCGGTATAGAAAGCGCGTACCTCCCCTTTTGCCTCGTAGACGGTTCCGGCGTAGATGAACTGGTCTTGGTCGTCTTCTCCGCCGTGGGGGATCGCCGTTCCGTGTTCCTGGTACGTCACGAAGTCCTGGGTGGTCGCGAGCGACCACCCAAAGGGCTGTCCTTCGGCAAGCGGAGCGGGGTCGCGCGTGTCACGCTGGTGGTATAGATAGAACGTGCCGTCCTTGCCGAAGGGCATGACGTCTCCCACCCACACGTCCTTCGGTTGGTAGAACAGGTGCTGGTTATTGGTCGGGACTTTGCGCATGTCTCGTCCTCCTTACTGTCGCGTCTTTCCTATTCGTCTTCTTCGTCAACGTCCGGAGTCAGATCTCCGAGGTAGACGAGCTGCTCTTTGGCTTGGGTGACGACATGCCTCACCACATCGGGAGTAAGCTGTCCGGCGTGGAGCGAGAGCTCGAGGGCCACGGGAAGGTTTACGCCGGTCACTATGAACGCGCCTCGCGGAGCCGAGCAGGCTACGAGCTGGTTTACGCTGCCCTGAAGGATGTCGGTGAGAACGAGGGTCTCGTCATCTTCGGCGATGCCCTCGAATGCGCTGGCGAGCTTCTCCTCGAGCGGGGTTTCGTCTGTAAACGCGCAGACAACCCTGATGTCGTGCCCCGGTCCTATGATGGCCTTGAGCGTGTCTCCGAGTCCGGCTGCCAGGCCGTAGTGCGATGCAATGATGATGTGCCTCATAATGCGTCCTTTGTGGGTTGGTCTAGCCCTAGGCTAGGCAGCAAGAATGCCGAAAGCCGCGCACACCCACGAGATGATGAGGATGCCGAGGACAATCTTGTTGATGCTGACCTTGCGCTTGACGAGGGCGTAGACGATGGCTGTGGCTATTACGGGCAGCATGCCGACCATGATTTGGTCGAGGATGCCCGTCTGGACGTCGAGCGTAACTTCACCCATGGTGAACGTGAGACCACACGAGACCTTGATGACGGTGGGGATGAGCGCACCGACGACCATCATGCCAAGTGCCGACGTCGACTCGGTGAAAACGGACATCTTCTCGGCAAGGGTCGTGAAGAGCTTGTCGCCGAACTTATAGCCTATGCGCCAGTCAAAGAGCTTCCATACGAAGATGGCGATGGCGACGGCAAGCCAGAGAAGCACGCCGACGGGGTTTCCCGCCTGTCCCATGTAGGCGGCGATGGAGCCGAAGATGGTGGGAATGAGGATGGCGAAGATCGTGTCGCCGACTCCTGAGAGGGAGCCCATGAGGCCAATCTTAAGGTCTTGGACCGCGTCGATGGCGTCATTGTGCCCCTTGTCCTCCAAGGCTAGGCCGGCGCCGAGGAGCAGGCCGCTTACCTGGGGAGTCGCATTGTAATAGCGATAGGTGCTCAGAAGTGACCTGCGGTAGCCCTCCTCGTCTCCTGCATAGATCTTGCGCAGGGCGGGTTCGGTTGCGAACATGACCGCCGGGGCACACTGGGACTCATAGTTATAGATGGACGCGCCGAGCATCCAGCGGCGGCCGCAACGGTCGAGATCGGAAACGGTGAGGACTGGCTGGTACGTTCCGTCTGCCAGGCAGGTTGGCGCTTCGTTTGCCTTGGTGGCGTTAACTTCGTTACTCATCTTCCAGACCTCCAGCGTCGAGGGCGTTTACGGACGGATTGCTGTGCGACTTGTAGTACTCGATGGCCGCGGCGGCACCGAGCAGGGCGATGGGGAGAATGCTTATCTGCAGGTAGGCGGCCAGAACGAAGCCAACGATGGCGTAGGCGATGAACTTCTTCATTGGCATGAAGGACAGAAGCATCGCAAGGCCGACGACGGGGAGGATACCGGCGGCGATGGAGAGGCCGGTCGTGAACCAGGAGGGCATGACGGAGAGGAAAGCGTTGACGGCATCGGCGCCAAAGAGCAGTACGGCAAACGTGGGGATGGCCGCCGTAAGGCCATAGAAGACCGGACCGAGGAAAAGTACGCTCTTCATCTGCGAGTACTTGCCCTCTTCGGCAAAGCGCTGCGAGGCACGCCCGAGGAAGCCGTTTGCCGTCTTGGCGATGACGTCGAGCTGAAGGCCGAGCATGCCGACTGCGATTCCGGCGGCAACGCCGACGCTCGCCTCCTGACCCGAGGTGATGGCAACGACGGCGCCAATGATGGCGGCAGTGGGATAGTCGGGGACGGAGGCTCCTCCCATGGCCGCCACGCCCAGGCTCATGAGTTGGACGATGGCGCCGACGGCGAGGCCGGTTACGGGGTCGCCGAGCGCAAGTCCGACGAACCATGCTGGCGTGACGGACATGTTCGTGAGAATTTGTCCCGCGTTCTTCTCGGCTCCGTAGATGAAGGCGATGAGTGTAACGACGGCTATCTGGATGATGGATGGTGTCATAAGTTCACTCCCTTGCTAAAGCGTGATGATGCTGGAGAGCTCTACGGGCTTGTCGGCCGGCACATAGCGAACGGTGATATCGCAGCCGGTGCCAGCAATCGCTCGATATGCGGGCAGCTCGTCTTTGGTGACGTAGGCGCGACTGCTCACCTGGACGGCGTCTGACCCCTCTTCGGGAAAGACTGTACCTCCGACCACGAGTGTGGGAACAACCTGGCCCGTCTGTATGACGTCGAGGATGGTCTGGGGGTCTCGCGCCACGATGAAGACCGTGTGGTCGTCGTACTTGCCCGCCCGATAGTTCGCGAGAGCCGTCTCCTTGTTGATAATGGAGAGGGCGACTCCCGAGGGCTTTGCCATCCGCATGGCAGCCTTCTTGGTCGGGTCGTTGGCGACGATGTCATCGATGACCATGAGACGCTGCGGACGGAACTCGGGTACCCACTGGGTTGCCACTATGCCGTGTAGCAGGCGGTTGTCGATGCGTGCTGCGATGATGCTCATGTGATGTTGGCTTCCTTCCTTTGCTTGCGTGACGCGTTTCGGCATGGCCTGTGCCGAGGCGCGTCATTCTTCCTGCCGGGCCGCGGACCCGTCGTTCAGCGTGGCCTGCCTGCGAGGGGCATGCCGGGAATTGATGTAGTCGTATGCGTAGGCGATCTCCGTGACGGGGACCTCCACGTGGTAATGGGCGGAAATGTCAGAGAAGCTCGTGCGGAATGCGATCGAGGTAGGCTCTGTGTCTCGGGGATGTTCATGCGGCTGGTCCTCCTTTCGCCACACACCTTACGGGCGGGGTGGTGCGCGGAACGGGTTGGCGCCAGTGTTTCGTCACGGGCGCGTGCGCTTCGGCACTCCATGCTACATCTGAGTGGCATGTGGCGACTTCTCGACACTCGCGCTCGACACAGCGAGCGGCAATGGCGCTGCCTGCCGAGCGCCTCACGGGCGCATCCCGACCGCAGAAGTGCGCGCGAAGGCTCGTCGAAGTGCTGGGTTGGGGACCGGCGGTCTGGATACGCGGTTTCGTTCGGCGAAGGCGGCGAGGCGAATGGCATGGCGAACGTACGGGTTTGACGTGAACGGGTTGCCCGTGGCGGCGTGGTATCGGGAGGAGACGGTCGAGCAGGTGCTCGCGCCGCTGCTCGTCCGTCTCGCGCGCTCGCATCAGGAGAAGGGGTCACAGGCCCATCTCGGCGACCCGGTGCGCATACGCTATTGCGACCGGGACGGCCACGTGTCGCGAACGGATATCGTCCGCCAGGTGGACGTCGCGCCGCGAAATGCAGACTCGCCCCAATCGTCGGTAAGGGATGCCGCGGGCGATACGATGGAATCCACGGACCGCACCGCGCCGCCGAGATTGCGACGCGAATGCAGGCGATGCGCCCGAAAAACTCCTCCGCGCATGTAGGGCGAAACGCCAGATTGGAGCTCCATGAACGATTTCTCCCTACTCCCCCACCCGCTTTGTCTTTGGACGAAAAGTGACCGACAAGGTTGGGGAGACCCTGTCCGTCTCCGGCCACCGCCGAGCGCTCATTGTCTACGGCAAGGGTTCCGTAGTCCGCTACGGAACGCTCGGCCACGTGAAGGCATCGCTCGACGCCGCGGGCGTGGAGCACATCGAGCTTAGAGGGGTGCGTCCAAACCCCGAAATAGGCTTGGTGCGAGAAGGCGTCGAGCTCGCACGGGAAAACGACGTCGACATCATCCTGCCCGTGGGCGGCGGCTCAGCCATGGACTGCGCGAAGGCCATCGCGCTGGGGGCGGTATACGACGGCGACGTATGGGACTTCTTCCGCAAGCGCGCCGTTCCCGCCGACCGCATCGACGTCGCCTGCGTGGCGACCATCCCCGCATCGGGTCCGAGGCCTCTAACTCCTGCGTTATCAGCAACGACGAGGAGCACCTCAAATGCGGCATTAACACGGACCTCAACCGCCCGGCCATCGCCTTCCTCGACCCGGAACTGACCTTCACCCTGCCCGCCTACCAGACCGCCGCGGGAGTGACCGACATGATCGCCCATACATGGAGCGACTCTTCTCCGGCGAGCCCGCCGTGGGCGTAACCGACAACAGCGCCTGCGGGCCAGTGCGCGCTGCGATGGAGGCGGCGTCCAAGGTGATGGAGAACCCAGATGACTACGACGCCCGCGCCGAGATCATGTGGGTGGGTACGCTCGCCCATAACGGCCTCGCCGGCTGCGGCCTGGGTGTCCCCGGCCTGCGCGACGGCGATTGGACCTGCCACGTCCTTGAGCACGAGCTGTCCGCACTGGACACCAAGATCACGCACGACGCCGGCCTCGCCGTCATCTTCCCCGCCTGGTTGCGCTACGCATGGCGAGAGCACCCCGAGCGCTTCCTGGAGTTCAGCGCCCAGGCCTTTGGCGTCGAACCCGTCGATTCGGACGCGGACGAGCTCGATGTGGAGGTAACCCCCGAGCAGGCAATCGAGTACGCGGTCGAAGCGACCATCGACGAGCTGCAGGATTTCAACGTCTCGCTGGGAATGCCGCGCACGCTATCGGAGTTCGGAGTCACCGAGGACGATATCGAAAAGATGATTCCGGACCTCAAGATCAACCGCGGAGAGCTCTTCGGCAGCTTCAAGAAGCTCACGCTGGACGACGCGAGAAAGATTTACCGCAGCACACTCTAGGAAACAGATGCCCATCCCCCACGGGCGAGCAGCACGGCGGCCCCCTGCCCCCGGGCGGATTCGAACCGTCGACACCCGCTTTAGGAGAGCGGTGCTCTATCCCCTGAGCTACGGAGGCATGTTGTACTAGTGTAGCAGATTTGCCCCTTTGCCATGTAGCGCATGTCCACTCATCAAGAAGGCTTTATAGCGAATTGTCGCCGTAGATAATCCTCAATATCGGAAAGAATAAAGCGAAAAAATGGGATGGAGTTTCCTCTAACCACATGAAAAGGAAATTTCCCGACTGGCGCTCAAAAGGAAAATGCATCCCGGAATGAGAATAAATTCCGGGATGCATTTTCCGCCATCTATCGCAGGCAACTAGTCACCCCTGTGGAAAAGGTTTTTGATAACGGAGGGGATGCTCTTGGCGCCCTTAGCGGTCACGTCGATAAAGTCGGGCGAACGCACGAGTCTATCCTCGTCCACGTACTTGCGCACAGCGCGCAGCGTCTCTTTGTCGTCGCGCGTCGAAAACGTAAAGTGACCGTTGTCCTTGGTGAAGATGGCAAAAC